>CAZYWY010000001.1:0-22561 GCA_964651605.1 uncultured Pirellulales bacterium
ACATTGTTGGATTACAGTCAGACCTCAAACAGGTACATAGTTCCAATGCAAAATTAACCGAGAATGTTACTGCTCTTCAAAAACAGCAGGCAAGCCTTGTTGAAACACAGCAAAATACCAGCCAGACAATTAGCGTGAAAATTACAGCCATTGAAAACTCTACTCAGCAGTTACAAACAGGTCTTAAAACCCTACAAACCTTAAGTTCGGATACAGCCGGCAAAGTAACATCGCTTAATAACGAACAGATTAAACTGCAACAAGCAATGCAAACCAGCAATGTGCAACTGGCAGAAAAAATACTTTCTATCGAAAAGAAGCTTACGGACTGGTACAGTACGTCACAGACAATTGCGAATGATATTAAGCAGGTAACAACTGAGGTTAATACTCTTGGGCAGGATTTGTCAAAGCTGCATGGAACATTTCAAAAAGAATTCACTGCTCTGCATAATGAGTCCGCAGCACTGGCAAAAAGCATAGATGAAACCGGCAAAAAGCATCTCGAATTTCAGCAGAAATTCCAAACCGAATTGAAGTCTTTGTCCGAATCCATTGGTCTGATTAAACAAAGCCAGGCTGAATTGGAAAAACAGATTGAGCCTGTCAAAACAGTGGATACAACAACAACCAGTTACAGCCCTGCCATAATTGAACAGCCAAAGGAAGCAGACAGCGACAGGAAAGAAATCAGTTTTCAGTGATTTTTGAATCCTGCTCTGTAAAATCCGGCTCCTGTTCTACCAGGCTTGATTCCTGATTCTGGGGTTTTTGTGGCTGTTGTGTTTTACTGCTACTGCCGGTTGCCCAGCCTGTTTGGATATTGTACACGTGGTGGCCTCTGGACATAGAGGTTAGAGAAACTTCGGTTTTACTATCGACGGCAAATATTACTTCCACTCTGCCTCTTATCTGGATATTTACCATACCGGACCTTGCAAGTCCTTCCCAAACTTCAGTGCCGAGGTCACCTATCTGAGCGTCTGTAAAACCAGCCATTCGCATAATTTCCGTAATATCTTCGGGGCTTAGCGTCAAGACTTGCCGGGAAGGTACCGGTACAACTCGAATTCCGGTACGTACACAGCCGGTAACGCTTAAAACCAAAAGCAGCAATGCCGTAACCCAAGAAAATTTCGAATTATTGCACTTGTACATATAAATCATCTCCTGTTTTTGTTTAATCCCCGTTCCGACGTGACAGACTATCAAGGAGACTTGCCTTAAAATCTCTTGATGCTTCCGCAGGTACCTGTACCTGAGGCTCAGGCTGAGTCCGGGTCCGATTCATACTCGATGTCCGATTTGTATTTTGAGTCTGGTTCGTACCTGTTGTCGAATTCCTGGTTTGAGTCGGAATCGAGGATTTTGCCGAAGGACCAGTATATTCGATACCCAGACCATCTGACGGCACTATATGTGCGATAACAAAAACAGCGATTTCACGCGTTGATTTATCACTGCCATTGTTCTGGAAGAGCTTGCCCAGCAGCGGCAGCTTGCTCAGAACGGGAACAGCTTTATAGTTGTCTGAGCTTCTGTTTTCGGTAAGGCCGGCTACAATAGCAGTTCCGCCGTCTTTTATGTGTACGGTGTTCTGGGCAGTTCGCCTGTTTACAACCGGCAGGTCACTTCCTCTGGCCTTTGGAATGCTGTCACTGACCTCAACAGCCATATCTAATGTTATATCATTGTCATCACCTATATAAGGTATAATAGTCAATGTCGTACCGGACGTAATATTCTGCAATTGCGCTGCAGCATAGAAATACTGGCTTTGCTGTGCCTGCATCATAAACCATTCTTCTTTTGTTACTTTAATCGTTGCAGGCTTGCCGTCCATAGCCACCACCTGAGGCGAAGAAAGGATTTTAGCCTCATCATTCTGCTCAAGCAGATTCAATGTCATCATTAATGCATTGGTAAATGTTGCATCGGGACTATATCCCATCTGAATACCATAGGGTATAGTGCCGCCGTAATCGGTCGAACCTTTACCGTGCAGATTGTTGGAAAAGATGCCAGCCTGAAGTGTCGGCCAACCCCACTCTACGCCCATATTCAACAGATTGCCACGTTCAACCACAACTATTTTAGCATCGAGTATAACAGCGGCTAATGCACGATCAACTTCTTTAAGGTCTGCAACTATGCGGTCCACCATATAAGCTGGGGCAGTAATCAATGCGATTCGACCGTTTTCAGCAGAATCCGCCTGAACAAACTCACGGTAGTAAGGAGACAGCAGTTCTACAGCCCTTTTCGCTGTTACGTTATTTAATTTGAACCGGCGTGTTTCGCTTACATTGGTGAATATCTTCGTATTTTCTTTTTCTTTGCTCATTGAATATACAAGGTAATAATCCGGCATCTTATGGACACTATAGGGAGTACCAGCCAATATCATTTCCAGCACTTTATCAAGCGGTTGCTTTTCAAATGTACCTGTTACAGTACCTGTTACAGTATCATCATAGAATATAGGTATGTGTGCCTGTGCTGCAAGGTCATCAAGAACATTAAGAATATCTCCACCTGCCCAGGTATTGCTAATCAAAGGTCCGCCTCCGGTTATTACCTGCTTGCTAGTAGCTCCAGTACCAACTCCACCACCCATATTCAACATTTTAATAATATCTTCCAAAGCCTGCTTGTAAGCATCTTCAGCTGTTACAGGCTTTGGTGGCTCAACAGGTTTGTTCGGCTCAACAGGTTTGTTCGGCTCTACAGGTGGCTTTGAACCTTCAGGCTTCGGACCTTCAGGCTTTGGTCCTTCAGGCTTTGGACCTTCGGGCTTCGGACCTTCAGGCTTCGGACCTTCTATCACAGGCTGGCCTTCCTTCATATCAGTAACAACATGAGAATATGACTGACTTGTGAAGTTAATACCTCTTTTCACAGGTGTAATCTCGCCACTCCAGTCAAAAGGAACTTTAACCGTGAACTGCCCTTGTGAATTGGTAGTGGCTGTGCCGCCGCCATTGGTCGTAGTAATTGTTACCCCGGCCATCGGAGTACCTGCAACCTTCACTACATCAGTTATCTCAAATGTCTTCAGCGTACCGGTATAGTTCTGGTTCGACATATCTCTGGTAACGCTCCGATATGTTTGGGGCGGCTGTTTAAAGGTATAACCTTCCTTTTGCGGAGTAACCGTACCTTCCCAGCCATGGTCCACACGCAGCTCATACTTGCCGTCAGCACCGGTTGTAGTCGATGTAGCACCTATGTCCGTACTTACTGTTATACTGACGCCCTCTACCGGCTGGTTCCTATCAGACATAACCGTACCTGAGATAGTATGTTTCAACCGTGTCGGCTCAAAGTTTTGGGACGTTTCCGAAGCAACCACAGGGGTGTATGGTCTGTTTGTCGGTTCGAATGTATAACCTTCTACTTGCGGAGTAACTGAACCGCTCCAGTTCCATTCAACCGTAGCCGTATAATTACCACCTGCATCGCTTACAATATTACCCGGAAAACCTCTCATGGCAACATTGGCTATTCCAACATTGCCGCTGATGGTAAATGTCTTTTTTGTCGCCTTGAAATCCTGCTTTTCATTTTTAGCAATTGCGATGATATCTTTTGAAAGCGGCTCAAAATCATACCCGTCTTTCGTTGGTGTTATTGTAAGATTCGTATTATATGGAACTTTTACGCTATAATTGCCGCCGCCTGCCGTAACAGGATTACCCGGCATACCTTCCAGCACCACACCATCTAATCCACTGGTGGTAACTGTAATTGTATAGTTCTCTATCTCAGGGGTGTAATCCTGAGTTTTGTTATCGGTAAGTTTTGTATAAATTGAAGAACCAGGCGAAAATTTATAGCCCGGCAGAGTTGGTGTAACAGTGCCGGTAAAACCCCAATCAACTGTCGCACTGTAAGAACCATTTTGGTCGCTGAATACTCCAAGACCTTTCATTTCCACGCCGGCCTGACCAACAGAACCGGTAATCGTGAACTGCTTCTTTGTAGCTGTATAATCCTGATTCAATAAAGCCGAAGTAACATTATTGTATGGAATTTCGGTAGGCAAGAATGTATGCCCTTCTTTTTGAGGAGTAACATTCTCGCTCCAGCCCCATTCGACAGTTGCTGTATATTTGCCGCCGCTGCCGGAAACAGTATCTTTTGGAAAACCTTTTAGCGTAACACCCTCAGCACCGGCATTTCCTGAAATCTCAAAGGTAAGACGTTCGACCTTGAAATTCTGATTGGCTTGGTTTTGGGTAACAGAAGTATACGTATATTTGTCCGGTGTAAATTTATAACCTTCCTTTATTGGTATAACATCACCGCTGAAGCCATATTTGACTTTTACATTATATGTACCACCGGGGCCGGTTATAGGATTGCCTGGAAGCCCTGTAAGTTCCACTCCCTCCATACCAGTCGTACCTGAGATAGTATAAGTTATTTCAATTGGAGTATAGTCCTGGCCTGTCTGGTCGCCCTCAAGGTCCTTATAGGGCCTGTTAACCGGCTGAAAGTTGTATCCCGCCTTTGTCGGTGTAACCGTACCGCTGAAGTCAAACCTCACGCTGGCAGTATAATTACCGCTCGCATCGGTTACTACAGTTTTGCCATCAGTGCCAGTTAAACCCTTCATCTCAACACCCTCAAGTCCACCTACCGAGCCGGAAATGGTATAATAAACAAACGAACCTGAGAGCCCCTGTCCGCTGACGTTCAGTGTGCAAAACACAACGACGAAGGCTGCTATCACACCGCCCGATAAAGTTCGACTAATATTTTTCCTCGCCATAACCCTACGTCCCTTTCTGTAATAGCCTTCCTGCCTTTTATCGGCAATCCAGCACTTTTCTTTAGAAAATTCTCCCCTACTCAAGATACTACCATTCTATCTTTATAAGATCTCGGACCTCGTTTATTGTCCTTACTATATTAACATCTCGTCTATTTCCAGAAGCCGTAATTTGTATCATCATTTGCTTTCTCTCAATGTGGCTCTGATTATCTTCAAGGTTCACTTCAACAAAGTATGTGCCAGCAGGGACGTTAGAAATATCAATAACTCCTGAAAATAATCTTTTTTCAAACGGGAGTATAGCACCACTTTTATCCGAATTAAGCGTGGTGCCAGACAGCATCATACCATTAGTCTGTACAACAGCCGCCCGGCATCTTAGAGTATCAAAATGCACCTGCCCCTTATTTACAAACTCAGCTAAAATAATATACAAAGATGCTGCCGGGTCCTGGTCATGAATGGATACATTTGTCGCTTGTATAACCGGTAGGACTTCAACATTTCTATTGTTCACGCAAACGTTAACCGTTGAAACTCCAGCCAGCTGACCATCCGGATATGTGGCTATCAGGGCAAGAAGCCCGTAATAACATGGCAGTGTAACTCCAGAATTCGGTATTTGGGCAACAATGTTAACGCTCTTTTCGGCAAAGCTGTTAAGGGTAAATTCCGGAGGATTTATCTTCAACCAACTGGAACAGTCCATGTCATCACCTTTTACGCCTGTTTCCATTATTATCTTCCCTTTGATGACTTCAGGGATGCTAAATCCACCTATTTTAACATCAATCTTTTCTTCTGATGCATTATGAATTTTCAAAAATGTTGTACGAGTTGCACCTTGTACACCGGTTAGACTGATATCCTGCGGGTCAAAATCGAGCGGCGCTTCGGTAGGTGACCTTTTAACGGTCGGGTCACCAACAAAATCGAACTCTTTTGAAGCACCTGCCGATGGACGCATAGAATCCACGTAAAGACCACAGGCAACCCTGTATTTCCCGGTTGGCAGAGACCGCATAATATTGGTTTTCATATTTATTCTAGCGCCGGGAATTATTTTAGCAGCATCAAATTCCTGTGTCTTTACTACCTGCCAGTGTCCTTCTTGATATCGCCAAACTCTCGTATAAGGTTTTACTTTCGCATAAGTTGCTCCAACATTTTCAACCAATGCTGATACCATAGCTGAGGATGGATTAATCTCTGTTGGCGGTACATATTCCAGTCCAATATTTTTCAGTTCAACTTTCGGATTCAACGTACGCCCCTGAACCTCAATTATAAACGGCACAAGAAATCTCACCACCACTTCAACGCCCGTTAAGTCCATCCTCGGCGGTGGATAAGCAATTACCCCCGCAAAATAAAAACCGTTAATATTTCTTGGAACTGCTATATCTATGCCAACTACTGCCCGGTCATTGGGATTAATTTCGACGCTCGTACGTTTCATTCTTATCCATCTACTGCACGATGAAAGCTTTGAAATATCAACGCCGGCCTCGTAATCAATAGAATTAGGGTCGGTGTCTATTATCCGCCAACTGCCATCTTCATTCTGTCCGAGTTCAACTATCTTTAAATTAACTCTGCGAACGGCATTGGGGTCTAAGCTATAAATAGCTAATTCTGTTTGATATATTCTGCCTGCCTTAACCTGAAGCTCTCTTGTCATAGGTTGAACAACGAACTGGCTAAAAGCAGGCCCTGCCGATACTAACATAACCAAAGAAATGATAATAAGGTAAAAACGTACAGACATTATTCCTATCCCTGAATTATTGGAACTGATGCCATTTAAGGTATTATAATATTGCCTATCTATCCGTTTTTCGTTAAAAAAACAACCCATCTTTTCACTTCCTTTTTGCATCATAAAACCCTTAAAAAAAGCAAGGACATCCAAAAAATATAATTAAAAGCCCTGAATCCCTTCGGAAACGCAATATTTATCCGCCTTTGCGTTTATATGAATCCCACCTGCCACTGGCAACAAAGAGAACAAAATTCAACTCCTCTCTGCCCCGCACAGTTGAATTCTCCTATTATTCGGCTCTTAACTATTCGGCAATTTGTCATCCCCACTTTTTATAATTCCTATGAAGCCCCCATTAAAGGCCGTAAATTCAAGGCCTTAAAATCTCCTCCGCGTCTTAACGCACGCCCTGCCTTATTTTCAAAATTGTTACTTATATGAATCTCCTACCACAATCATTTATAATTGCCAATTTTACTATTTACAGCCTCGTTTGTCAAGTCTATTCTACTCATCTTATCTATATTAAGGGTTTGCAAATACATTAGCTACTTATTTTACCGTAATAGTAAAAATAGTTAACAATCTCAAATACAACATTCTCCTATAATCATCCTATTTTCAACACAGATTCGGCTTCTTTATGCAGATTTTTGCTTAACATCGTTTTTTTATCTTCTTCGGATTAAAAATTATCCTCACAAAACAAACTGGCGTTTTTATAAAAAAAATGTTAAAAAATTTTTGTTATTGCAAATAAAACGTAATAGGAATTGATCGGCTAACTATTCAAAATACCCAATAGAAAGCCGAATAATTCTGAATTCGCTGAGGGTCTGATATAGCAGATTTATAGACCGATAATATGGAATCTTCAGGAAATCATTAAATGAAAACCATCACAGTCGCAACACGAGCCGGCGCGTTAGCAATCGCCCAGACAAGAATTATCATCTCAGAGCTGGTAAAACTATATCCTGATATAAAGGTCGAAATAAAGAAAATTACAACAAGAGGCGACAGCGACAGACGTACAGCCCTATGGGATATCAAAGACAGCGGTTTTTTTACATCGCAGGTAGAGGATGTTCTTTTGGCCGGCCAGGCCGACTTTGCCGTTCATAGCTTCAAGGATTTACCAACGGCTCAGAGGGACGGACTTACTATCGCCGCAGTATGCAACAGGGAATCTGCAGAGGACTGCCTTGTTTCAGCAAAATCTGCAGATTCAATAGAGCAGCTTGTCCCGGCGGCAAAAATCGGAACATCGAGCCTGCGACGCATTGTTCAACTTAAACGCATAAGAAGCGACCTTGCAGCAGCACCAGTACGAGGCAATGTCCAGACAAGACTAAAAAAGCTCGATACCGGTGAATTTGATGCACTCATATTAGCACGGGCAGGACTGGAAAGACTTCAGTTGACAAAGAAAATCTCATTTACCTTCAATCCAAACGAATTTATACCGGCACCGGCTCAGGGTGCATTGGCAATCCAGACAAGAGCCGACGATAAAAACACCTGTGAGCTTCTTGCACCTTTGGATAACAGGAAGACAAGAATAATTACATTCGCCGAACGACAAATTTTGACGGAATTACAGTGCGGCTGTCATGCACCGGTTGGCGCTTATGCTGAAATAAAAGGCGACAATATTACAATAAATGCCTTTCTTTCAGATATTCAGGGCGAAAATTTCATCCGCCGAACAACAACAGGCCCAGTCAAAAAGGCAGAATCTCTGGCTCAAAAACTCGCCGAAGAAATACTCGACGCAGGCGGCAGAGAAATCCTGCAGAACATATAATACAGACAAGACCTGCTGCCATTGTGCGATTGTGCCGCCCTTGACGAGAGATAACCAATAGCTTATAGTGTCCGCCACAAGCTTATACGAATAAAACCGTTTTCGGAGTATGATTGATGACACAAGAGCAGCAATGCGGACAATGCACAGGACTGTGCTGCAGATATTTTGCATTGCCCCTCGATACACCCAAAGAAAAGGACGACTACGATGATATAAGATGGTATCTTTGCCATCAGGGAATAACTGTATTCGTGGAGGATGGCAAGTGGTATCTGAATGTAAAGAACAAGTGCAGACACCTGTCAGAAAAAGACCATCGCTGCCGGATTTATGACACAAGACCGAAAATCTGCAGTAAATATAAGCACGCCGACTGCGATTTCACCAATGGAGGATATGACTACGAGCTGCACTTTATAAACGATAAGCAGATGCAGGAATATATAAAAATCAAATTCGGCAATAATATCACAGAGAAACAAAAAACAAAAAAGACCAGAAAGAAGAGCGAAATATGCAAATCCAACCGGTAAAAGGAACGAGAGATTTCTACCCACAGGATATGGCGGTGCATAACTGGCTCATTGACAACTGGAAGAAAGTCTCGCTTCGCAATGGCTTTGAAGAATACGATGGTCCGATATTCGAATATCTCAAGATGTACCAAATCAAAAGCGGCGATGAAATAGTCGAGCAGCTTTTCTCGCTTCAGGACCGCGGTGGCAGAGACCTGGCGCTTAGGCCGGAGATGACACCAACTCTGGCCCGAATGGTAAATCAACGAATAAATTCACTGCCCAGACCCATAAAATGGTTCTCCGTGCCACGATTGTTCCGTGCCGAGCGTCCCCAGAAAGGCAGATTGCGTGAGTTCTTCCAGTGGAATATCGACATCATCGGCGAAGACAGCATCCTGGCCGACGCTGAGGTAATTTTCACAACGCTTGATTTCCTGCGTCAGATGGGATTGTCCAACCGGGATATAAAAGTAAAGATTTCCAGCCGAGGTCTGCTGGCAGGATTTCTTATCAGTCTTGGTATCCCGGAAACAAAACTGACCGCTCTTTATAGTTTATTCGATAAAAGCTCAAAGCTGCCTGCCGGGGTTTTTGAAGAATTGCTAAAGGAGGAGATTCCTGAAAAAGAAATTTCCGCCAAAATCCTCGAGTTTATGGTTATGGAAGCACCTGAGCAAGTAGCTAATTTACTCGAGCCCAACGAAAAATGCCAAACCGCTCTGAATGAGCTTGGTCAGGTATTTTCATATCTGAAAGGTATGGGTGTGGGGGATTTTTGTATTTTTGACCCTGGCATTGTGCGCGGACTGGCTTATTACACCGGCATTGTATTCGAGGTCCACGACGCTGTCGGAGAGCTTCGGGCTATCTGCGGCGGTGGAAGGTACGATAATCTGCTGCACGATTTTGGCGGCCCTTCAATACCGGCTACCGGTATGGGTATGGGCGATTGCGTGTTGGAGATTCTGCTTTGGGAAAAGGGGCTTCTGGAGCAGCAATTGCCAAAGCAGCAGCTTAATTATTTCGTGGCCTGTGTAGATGAAAGTTTCAGAGAAAACACCATTAAATTAACAATGGAACTTCGTTCGATGGGTTTTGCCGCCAACTTCAGCTATAAACCAGCCGGCCTGAGCAAACAGCTAAAGCAGGCCTCTGCTGCAAATGCCCAGAATTGCATTATTATCGCAGAAGAATTCAAAGAAAACATGCTCATTATCAAGGATATGAACACTGGCCAGCAGAAAAATGTGAAATACGATACGTTTCTTGCAGAGTTAAAGCCGTAGCAAAGAGTAGATGGAAAATGAACAAAATATAAATATTGTGCCGGACGAAATTATCTCCGTCGAACAGCCTGCGCAACCCAAACCCTGGGGTTTCTGGGCGACTATCGGATTTTTCTGCATTATCGTGATAGCCTATTTATTTGCGACAGGCCTTACCATACTCCCCTTTGCCATACCAGCTTTGTCATCAAGCCAGAAATTTGATAGTGCGAAGTTTTTCCACTCATTGGAAAGCAACGGATTGTTTATCTCTGTTTCTACTATATCAGGCGCAATTGTGATTGTCTTGCTGGTATTGCTTTTTACAGGTATCAAAAAACAAATCTCCATAAAGCAATATCTGTGCTTAAAAAATCCAGGCCTGAACAGTTATTTTAAATGGGCACTGATATTTATTTTTTTAGTTATTTGCAGTGACACTTTAACCTGGCTGCTGGGCAGGCCCATTGTCCCTGATGTTATGATACAGACTTATGCGACAGCTTACTTCCCTCCGATTCTCTGGTTCGCCTTAATTATAGTAGTGCCTGTTTCAGAAGAGCTTCTTATGAGAGGTTTTTTATTCAAAGGTATCGAATGTTCCCGGCTTGGCCCCATTGGAGCAATAATTATAACTTCATTTGTCTGGTCAATACTTCATACTCAATATGACCTTTATGGAATTGCGAGCATTTTTATTAGCGGACTGCTTCTCGGTCTGGCGCGGTTAAAAACTAAATCTGTTTATATACCTGTTGCGATGCATTCGTTGATGAGCCTGATAGCAACCGTTGAATGCGTCATTGTTATGACGGGGATATAAAGTGATATAAACTTGATGAGTAATGGAAAAATTTCACTTCAACCACTATGAACGGGCGTTCGAGAACTGGCTGATTGAGAATCATATCCCGTATATTCTGGTTGATGAGCATAAAAGAGCGGTTTTCTCAGCCTGCAAAATCAAGAGTTTTGATTTTCTGCTGTATTCGACCGGCGGGCAGGCGGTTATAGCTGAAATCAAAGGTAGAATCTTCAAAGGCAACACTCTGGCCAATTTAACTTCACTTGAATGCTGGGTAACCGCTGATGACATTGATGGCCTGATGAACTGGCAGAAAATTTTCGGCAAAGAGGCACGGGTGGTTTTTATCTTTGCATATAAAATCGAGGCGGTAGATGTAGATTTGGACGGCAGGGAAGTATTCGATTTCAATGAAAACAGGTATTTATTTCTGTGCGTAAATCTCGATGATTACCGGCGTTTTATGAAGCTGCGAAGCCCAAAATGGCGAACGGTAACATTGCCCGCTAACAGATTCAGACAAAATATTATCGAGCTGAACGATTTTCTGCGTTGATGATTTACAATCTTTAAGTAAAATAATCAACAACTGCGTAACCTTTTACCCCCTCGGAGCGTATATAATTGAAAAGTCTTATAAATAGAAAGGATAAAAAATATGAAGAAGGTAACACAACAAACAATATTTTCTAAAATCAAAGGACAAAAACCCGAAGTTTTAGCAATAGGAGGGATTTTCCTGCTGCTCTGTTTGTACGGCATCGGCCTATCCGTCAAGAACATTCTCTTCGCCGTTTCTTATGACAAGTCCAGCTCCGAGCCGTTGACCGTCCAGCCTACAGAACCGGTCAGTCAGCCCGAGGTCAGTATTGCGCCCCAGCCGGTAGAACCAATATATATCGAGGAACAATATACCCCGGTCGAGACCCCAACCCCTCCGGTCGTAATGGAACCGCAACAGCCTGTTGCACCACAAGTTAACTGGGGAGGCCCGCAAGTTAACTGGGAAAATAATAACTGGCAAAATAATCTTACAGATGAACAAAGAGCCAACCTGCAGCGATTGCAGCAGGGATTGCAGGGACTTGCATCCGGCATTCAGATATGGCAGAACATTTCACCTGAAGCAAGACAAGCGTATCAAAACCAGCTTCAGCAACTTGGGCAACAAATGCAGAATATGTCCGAGGAGGATAGAGCATATGCACGACAGCAGCTTGAACAGCAATGGGAGCAGTGGCTGCAAACCGACCAGAGTCAGATGCCTGATTTCTACCTTGATTATTAAAACATATAATACAGGAATAAAAGCTATGAAAAACTTTTTAATTATCATAGTGGCAGCGATGATTCTATGGACAGCCGGGCATTTAGTCGCAGGTCCCATAGTACAAAAATATATCAGTGCCGATGCCGACTGGGTAGTTCATGCAGACTATGAGCAGTTCAATAAATCCCATCTGGGCCAAATCATCAGGTCCGAACTGGCCAATCGCGGCATCGAGGAACGATTCAAAAACTTTAAGGAGGTATTTTCGTATCACCCGATAGATGACATCAACAATATAACTATTTATGGACGGGGCAAAGACCGCGAAAAGGCAGTTACTCTGATTCGCGGGCAGTTCGATAACAACAAACTGCTGGCATTGGTCGGAATGAATCTCAACTACGAACAAATTGAATACCACGGAATTAAAATACAGCAGTGGAATCAGCAAGAGAAAACTGCAGCACAAGACACGACAGAACAGACGATGTTCGGATGTTTCTATGGCAACGACCTGGTTGTTCTTAGCACCGGCTTGCCTGCCATTGAGCAGGCTATCGGAGTCCTTGACGGCTCGCGTGCAAGTATAGCAGATGACTTTTTCGGCGGAATGGCCATAAAAAGCGAAAATGTTATATTTCAGGCGATGGTAAAGAACGTATCAGAAACCGCCGGCAAAGACCCTCACCCCTTATTGTTCAGACGCACCAGACAATTGGCTCTGGGAATCGGCGAGAACGAAAATAACGTTTTTGTTAATATAACCCTGAAAGCCGACTCAAAGGAAACCGCCGAATATATGAAAAAAATTCTGGATGGCATCACAGCTTATCTGGCACTGACAGAGGCAGAACAGCCGGAGTTTGTGAAAATAGCTCAAAAAGCAAAAATATCAAACGTCGATGATACGGTACAAATTATTTTAGAACTAGAACCGCAGATAATCAAGCATCTGACACAGCAACATTTGCCCCGATAAGGATGAAAGGACAGGACAAATACAAACCTATAAATCCGCACGATGAAAAAGTTTGCCCTGAGCCGGTTGCTGATGCCAGTGCAGAGGAGCTTGCTTTGCGCGTGCAGAAAGGCTCGCAGGAATGTTTTGCCGAGCTGATAAATCGCTATGGAGGCAGGCTATTGATATTTATGCAGCAAAAAACCGGCAATATAAATGACGCTGAAGACCTGGTGCAGGACACATTCATCAGAGCTTTTTCAAATATTCAAAAATATCGAAGCACCTTTCGGTTCTCAACCTGGCTATTTACGATAGCTTCCCGCCTGGCAATCAGCTATCACCGAAAAATGAAATTATACAGTGACGCTGACAAACCCCGGACAGACGGTGACACTAATCCTATCAACGCCGCAGCAGAAAAAGAAACAGGTGCCGCTTTATGGTCGCTGGCCAGCAGGTTAGCCCCGAATCAATATCAGGTCTTGTGGCTTAAATATGCCGAAGGTATGTTAATTAGAGAAATTGCCAAAGTAACAGGCCGCTCGCAGATTAGTGTAAAAGTTCTTCTGTGCAGGGCAAGAATGAATTTAGCCAGACAATTACGAGGGACGAAAGACGAGGGAAGATGGAAGAAGGACGACGGACACGAGACGAATCGTCCATCATAGTTTTTTCCAGAAAGGTAAGGTGTAAGATGTTATGCTCGTTATTCAGATTTGTGATTTCACACGCTGCCGATGCAGGCAATGAGCCAGGCCCTGTAACAGCACGACACATAAAAACATGCAGCTCTTGTCGGGAATTCTATAATTTTTGCCGGCAGCTCGAGACAAGCCTGCCCGCCGGGGTAAAAGTTTTAAATTGTGATGTTCCTGCGGCACTGCACGAGCAGATTCTGCACAGTATTGATGAAGTTGATACGGAAACTTTCAAATCGCACATTCAATTTTGGCCGTTCGCAGCCGCTGCGGTTTTGACTGTGATTGTCCTGCTGGGCGGCATTTATTATTTCAAAGGCCAACAACCTGCCGGTCCGCAGATAAATCAGGATAATCCAAACTTAACCACCTATACAAATGAACTACCGGGGTTGGCCACAAGCGGCACAATACTGACTGGTACTAATGATATGCTCGAAAACCAATTAAAGGAGGAATTTCAGAATATCTCAGATGATACCGAGTCCGCTGTTCGATTTTTGTTTGCCTGCGTTAATGTTGATATTGCCAGTGCATCTAAAGTCAAAGAAGGTAACTGAATCAGCCTGTTTATGGTGAATACTGTATCATCCTTTAGAGCGATACATTTGGAAATATAGGAATTTTATGTTTCTGAGTAGATTTCGCAAATTCTTAGTTGTCTTTATCGGCTTTGTTTGTTCATCAGGCTATGGTATGGAACTGCCTGATTTACTGGCCATATTAAAGAAGCTTGACGGCAAGGGTTCTTTACAGGTATCCGTACACATCAAAGACGACATAAAAGACAATACAAAAAAACAGAAAGACAAAAAACCGCAGCAGTTCGAATCTGATTTTATAATTCAGGCCGATGCCAATAATATTACAATGACATATCAAGGCAACATCTCGAAAATGGCTGCCGAGTCCGCTGCACAGAACATCTCCTCTTTCGACCAGGCTTCAAATTCCAGAGTCCTTCAGGAATTTTCCTTATTGCGTGCTGGTGAAATCGTCAACTACGGGCCGATTCTGTCCGAGAATTTGGCAGATATGAAGTTAATCGATAGCCGCACAGACCAGTTGGACGGACTCTCATGCACCAAATTACATCTTAAATCCGAACAGAAACGGTCGCAGTCGGGTGCAAATGTAACAATAAAGCTGGATGTGCAGCTATGGATTGACAGTGACGGCTACCCTCTGGCTGCAACATTTAAAACACAGGCCAATATAACAATGTTACTGGTTTTCAAATTCAGCACCGAATCCGAACGACAGCAGCGGTTTAAAAGACTCGGAAACCGGCTGATTCTGACCCTAGATAAAAATGAAACCGACATAAAAATGGATGAAGTAAATGCCAAACAGACGGTAACAACTACCGTTGAAATCCAGTGGCAGTAATTCAAATGCCAATGCGGGAAATTATGCTTTCAGGGCTAATGACCGCCCGTGCAATCCTGCGACAACTGCTCAAAATATACTTTAACAAAATCAAATTCCTGATATAATGATTCCTCCAGTGTATGTAATTGGAAGAGCTACGCCTGCAGTTCAACCGGACTATAAATTTAATATTGGAGGTAATTATTATGAAAATGAAACTGGGATTGTTATTATTAGCAGCATTACTCTCATTCACTGCGAGCGCTTTCGCTGAACCGGACCCGAATTTTTACATCTTCCTGTGCTTTGGACAGTCAAATATGGAGGGCTATCCGAGAACAATTGAAGAGCAGGACAAGACAGTAGATAGCCGCTTTCAGCTCCTTGCGGCTGTTGATTTTACAGAGCCAAACAGAACAAAGGGCAAATGGTATGATGCTGTCCCGCCGTTGTGCCGGCCCGGCTGCGGTTTGTGCCCTGCCGACTACTTCGGTAGAACAATGGTCGTCAACCTCCCGAAAAATATCCGGGTAGGCGTCGTTAATGTGGCGGTGGCCGGCTGCAAAATCGAGTGCTTCGATAAAGACAACTATCAAGCGTATGTTTCTACTGCGGCATCATGGCTGCAAAATATAGTCAAGACATACGGTGGAAATCCCTATCAGTACCTTGTTGATATGGGAAAACTGGCTCAAAAAGACGGCGTTATCAAGGGAATCCTGCTTCACCAGGGCGAGTCAAACTCCGGTGACAGGCAATGGCCCACAAAAGTTAAAGGCATTTACGACAATCTGCTAAAAGACCTGAATCTCAAGGCCGAACAAGTACCTTTGCTCGCAGGGGAGCTCGTCAGTGGCCCGGGCGTCGTTGCGAATCTGTCTCAGGCGTCCCCCAACTTCTATGCCATTTCTTCTAAGGGCTGCACAAGCCAACCAGACCGTCTGCATTTCAATTCGGCTGGTTACAGAGAACTCGGAAAGCGCTACGGAGAGAAGATGCTGTCATTGATGGGTTATAAAATCGCAGAACCTAATAAACCTGCTGCACCGGCTGCAACACAACCTGCCGCACCGACTGCTGCACAACCAGTAAGAAGATAAGACCCTCAATAAGATATAATTACCATAAATTTAATATTGGAGATAATTATTATGAAAATGAAACTTGGATTGTTATTATCAGCAGCATTACTTTCATTCAGTGCGAGCGCTTTTGCCGCTCCAGACCCGAATTTTTACATCTTCCTGTGCTTTGGTCAGTCCAATATGGAAAGCGGGGGACGAATGGAGGAGATGGACCGGACCGTCGATAAACGCTTCCAGGTCATGGCGGATTTCAATGCCCCCAACCGGGGCTGGAAGAGGGGTAACTGGTATGATGCCGTCCCGCCATTAGCTGCGAAAGGCAGCGGCATTTGCATGGTCGATTATTTCGGCAGAACGATGGTTGCCAACACGCCGCAGAACATTCGAGTAGGCGTCATCAAGGTTTCGGTGCCCGGCTGCAAGATTGAGCTGTTCGAAAAAGATACCTTTAAGACGTATGCTGCAACGGCTGCGTCGTGGATGCAAAATTTAATCAAGCAATACGACGGAAATCCGTATCAGTATCTTGTGGATATGGGAAAACTGGCGCAGAAGGATGGCGTTATCAAGGGATTCCTGCTGCATCAGGGCGAGTCAAACCCGAACGACAATGAATGGCCGAAAAAAGTGAAGGGCATTTACGACAATCTAATCAAAGACCTGAATCTCAAGGCCGAGGAAACACCATTTCTGGCAGGTGAAACCGTGAACGCCGACCAGGGAGGAGCCTGTGCGGGCTTCAACAAAATTATGGCGAAGCTGCCGGAGACCCTTCCCAATTCCTACGTTATTTCATCTGCCGGTTGTGTGTGCAACTCAGACCACATGCATTTCAGTTCGGCAGGTTCCAGGGAATTCGGCAAACGCTACGGAGAAAAGATGCTTTCAATAATGGGTTACAAGGTCGCCGAACCGAATAATGACTACCAGCCGAATGACCCCGCTGAACTTTCCTTTGAGCTCAAGGGGTTCTACAGTAAGAGCTGGGTTGGCGAGGATGGTATTCCTAAAACAGTGGGAGGCAAGGTACAGGAGTTAATCTGCGAAGGAAAGACTATTGAACTGGCGAGCAACGAGTTTGACGGGGAATTCCTGGAAACCAAACAATATGGAAAAATCAAGATTCAGTTCAGCAGTTCACTGACTTCCAGTGGGTTCTCTGTCTGGCTCACCCCGAAACAGAAGGAAGCACTCATCAAGGCGTTCAAGTCTGCTTCCAAATGATAGTATTGTTCGTTAAGATATTGGGGACACTTTATTTGTTTCGAGTCTGAATTGAGCAGGGTGTCCCTCGATTTTTAGCTTTAATAGTTATGAGGTGTTTCAATGACGGTTAAAAATGTGGCTTTGTCTGTTATATTGCTGCTGCCGGCTCTTTGCAGTTCCTGTAACAGTCTGACAAAATCCACAGGTCACGATGAATCAGCCGCCGATATGAAAAAAACGCTCGTTCCGCACTTATCGTGGACATGCGGGATGCCCGATGGCATTGCCGTGCCTGAGAATGGCGTTCAGGTTTTCGAAGCGGAAATGAAATTGGCTCAAATCTACGATGTCGGAAAAACTCAGTACGGCCGGCGTCAGGTCCTTGTTGTCCGGGATGGCACGGTAACAGGTGGCAAAATTCAGGGTTCTGTTTTGCCCGGCGGGCTTGATTTCCAACTTACGCTGTCCAACGGTGTCATTGAAATAGAGCAGGTGCTGGTCATCCGGACAATCCAGGGACAAAACATCTATCTGCGGAATGCCGGAACCGGCATCAACGAAAATGATGTGAGAATAGTGATGGATTTCGAAGCGCCAAACGGCAGTTCATCCGAATGGCTCAATACGGGCAAGTATGCCGCAAGACGCACCGTTGACCTGTCGGCCAAGACCCTCAAGATGACGGTCTATGACGTTTCCGAAGCGGCGGCCAGGCTCGATGCGACAAACGTTGTCAGGATTTCAAAGCCGGCTGACGTCTCGTCGCAATCCTGGGACTACAGAAAGGCCTCCCCGTCCGAGAAACCGGGAGAACAGTTCATCACCGAGACAGTGACTCTCGGCGCGAGCACTTCCGTTGGAGCAAGCAAAAGAGGCAATCGCAACATCATCCCGATAACGGGAGGAACTTTGACGGGAAATATCACCGGAAAAGTCCTTTTTGGCGGGGCCGATTACCAAAACTTCTCCAATGGACCCGCGATTGACGCACGGTATCTCTGGCAGACCAGCGATGGCGAAATTATCATCGTCCGCAACACAGGACCAATGGGCTCTCTTGTTCCAACATTCGAGACACGGGTTGACGGCAAGTACTCCTGGCTCAACAGCGGGACATATCTGAGTTCCAATCCCGGAATGGGCGCCGGCGGCGTGAGCCTTACTATGTACAAGAGCAAGTAAGTCGTGCGGACGAAAGAAATCCGCCGCCCCATTGAGAATTCGGATAATCTTCCTGTAGTACCGCCATGTTGAATATAAAGTAAGTGTAATACCATTTACGAATAATTAATACGCTGGACATCCGACTGTCGATATAGTTCATAGTAATCAAACAAATATCTTTTGCATGGAGGCTATTATGAATATCAAGAACCATCGTACAACAGATGAACTTCAAACACTTTACCGCACAGAAAAAAATGCAAGGCTCGCCCGCAGAATTCATGGCATCTATCTGGCCGGTAAAGGTCTAACCTATTCTGAAATTATGGCCATTACAGGGGATGCCAGACGTACAATTCAGCAGTGGGTGCGTAAGTATAACAGAGATGGAATAAATGGCTTGAAAGAGCTTCCTCGTCCCGGAAAACCCACTAAATTGCCTCGCAAACTGGAAGAAAAACTTTGCAAACGTATTGAAGCAGGACCTACGGAAAAAGATGAAGTTTCAGTTCTCAATGGACCTGCAATCAGGCGAATTCTGGAACGTGAGTTTGGCGTCCTGTATTCAATACAGGGGCTATATGACCTTTTGCATCGCCTGGGCTATAGTTGTCTTTGCCCTCGTCCAAAACATCAAAAAACTGACCCGCAGGCACAGGAACAATTTTAAAAAACTTCTCTAAAATCCTGGATAAAATCCAATACGAACAGCCAAATAAAAAAATAGAGGTATGGTTTCAGGATAAGCCCGATTTGGTCAGCAAGGTACAATAATAAGGGAATGGGCAAATAGAGGTTCTTGACCGGCTGTGGTACGACAGACAAGATATGAATGGCTGTAGTGTGGTTTGTCCGCATAGCGGCCAGAGTGTTGGTTTTCTGTCGCCTTATGTTAATAGCGATGTTATTAATGTCTATCTACGTCAGTTCAGCAGTGAGCTGTCCGTGGGTGTTCATAGGGTTTTGGTATGGGACAGGGCTGGTTTTCATATATCCAGAGAACTGAATATACCTGGCAATATTACGATAGTTCCTCTGCCTGCATATAGTCCTGAGCTTAATCCTGTAGAAAATCTTTGGCATTACTTTCGCAGTCACTATTGGTCGAATCGTGTGCCGTAAGGCATCCCCCAGCGGACTTATATCATTTGTGATTAATAATTGCGCTGAGCATACTTTGTTCGACAAACGGATTTAGTAAGAACTGGTTCATTAGCAGTCATCTGCCATAAGAACATGAGCTGAGTTTAAATGCTCAGCGCATTAAATATTCACAATCAGTATGACAAATTATTTGCGTCGCGTTTTCCATAATCAGGACATTTTATATTTTGACAACAGAATTTTGAAAGAGTTTGCATTGCCTTTTGAATTTAACCGTTTATGGGACAACTCGTCGTCCCTCATTCAGAATATCGGCAATGACAAGCAAAAATATTCAATTAACATAAGACACAAGGAAAATTCTCCCTGGTCAAAAATCAGGTGAAAAGTGCGATTGTTTCCGGGTCTGCTTTTGCGTACAATAACAGTATGAATCTTGGGCAGGACAGTACCGTTGAAAAAATCGTATCCCGGCTGGAAAACGCCGCAGGTGCGGATATTATCCGAGCTGAAGGCTCCTGGGGTTCTTTCAGCCGGCTTCTTGTAGCTTATATATCCGACAAAATCGACAGACCCATCCTGTACATCTGCAACAATATCGATGACGCCGACAAGGCCTGCGACGATTTGCAAACGTTCGGCTGTAAAAACATCACCTCGTTGAGCGCCTGGGAGGGGGCAGAGGACCTGGCGGATGCAACCGATGAAATCCGAACACAAAGGCTGCGGCTTGTTTCTGATGTCTCACAGAATCTGCCCGGTCAAGGCAGCAACAAAACCATTATTACCGCCTCAGTCCAAGCACTGTGCCAGAGTATCCCTCATCCGCAAAGCCTCAGAGCAGGATGCCTGTATTTTGAGGTGGAAAAGCAATTGTCACCGGAAACGGTTGTTCAATGGCTGGTCGCTCACAGCTTCGAGCGAACCGATAAAGTTGACCTGCCCGGTCAGTTCGCTGTCCGGGGCGGTATTATAGACATATATGCTCCGCTTACAAATCAGCCGGTGCTGCTTGACCGGCAGGACGGCGACCTAAGGAATATCGATGTTTTCAGGGTTGAATTTTTCGGCGACACGATTGAGAGCATCCGGCAAATAAATCTCGATACCCAGCGTTCGGAGCATCGGCTAAAGAGCATCGCTGTGGTCTCTTCAGCGGGCGAAACTGCAAACGAACAAAAAGAGCTTTTTTTGAATATCCTACCCGGAAATACAATAATAATTTTTGAAGAGCCGGCTGAAATACAGGAAACTGCGAGGGTTTTCATAGCCCGGTCGGAGGAATCCAACAGCCTCTACAAATGGGAGGATATCTATGCTGCCGCCGGCAACTTCACGCAACTGCATATTTCCAGATTCGCACCCGCCGATGCTGATGAACGCCTGCGACTTGATATTAAAAGTGTGCAGCAATTTCAGCACAAGGCCGCATCCGTCTGGACAGGACACAAAGAAGCACTGGAGGCACTGTTGACACAGGCCGTTGAGGATAAAACAGTGTTCCTGTATTGCGAAAGTTCGGCCGAGCTTCAGCGAATCAGAGAGATTATTCGTGACATCAGAGGAGAAGTTCCACCTCGCTTTCATCTGCTGACAGGCTTCGTACATCAGGGCTTTGTCATAAATTCGCTCTCGACGATTGTCATAAGCCACCACGAGCTTTTCGGTCAGTTTTATCTCAAGCAAAGACGTACCCCCGTGCGGGCCACAACCCCCATCGACAGCCTTACCGATCTTCAGGATGGTGACTACGTCGTTCACACCACTTATGGAATCGGCAGGTATCTGGGCATCGAGGCCATACAGGAAAAAACCGGAATAAACGAATATCTCACAATCAAATACGCGGACCACCATAAAATCCAGGTCTCAGTCCGCAATATCGCTCTGGTGCAAAAATACATCGGCACAAGCCCGGCTCGACCGAAGCTCAGCAAAATCGGCTCGAAGAAATGGCTCCACCAAAAAGAAAAAGTCGCTCAATCCGTCCGTGATATGGCGATTGAATTACTCGAAGTGCAGGCCAAACGCCAAAACGCTGGCGGAATCACCTACGCCCCCGATTCAAACTGGCAGAGAGAATTTGAGCAATCCTTCCCATACCAGCAGACGCCTGACCAGTCAACTGCAGCAGAACAAATCAAGGCAGATATGATTCGACCGGTGGCGATGGACCGGCTGCTGTGCGGCGATGTCGGTTACGGCAAAACCGAGCTTGCGATGAGAGCTGCCTTCAAAGCAATCGAAAACGGCAAACAGGTCGCCGTCCTGACCCCCACAACGGTACTGTCCGTTCAGCACGAAAGAACCTTTACCGAACGCTTCGCCGATTTCCCCGTCTGGGTCGAGGTCCTTAACAGATTCAAATCCCCCTCCCAAGCTAAGCAAATCATCGCAGAAACCAAAGAAGGCAAAATCGATATTCTGATTGGAACTCACCGGCTGCTGTCCGGCGATGTCCGCTTCAATGACCTGGGGCTGCTCATCATTGACGAGGAGCAGCGGTTTGGCGTCGAACACAAGGAAAAACTCAAAAGGCTGCGTGTCAACGTTGATATACTGACTATGACCGCAACGCCTATTCCGCGAACGCTGCATATGGCAATGCTGGGGCTGCGTGACATCAGCTCGCTGGCAACTCCGCCGCTGGATAGAAGAAGTATCGTTACAACCGTAACCGCCTACGACCAGCGGCTCATCGCAGGTGCAATCAAGCGGGAGCTGAACCGGCAGGGTCAGATATTCTTCCTGCACAACAGGGTAAA
>CAZYWY010000001.1:22571-30695 GCA_964651605.1 uncultured Pirellulales bacterium
ATCGGCAGGCTGGTCCCCGATGCCCGTATCAGCATAGCACACGGCCAGATGAGCAAAAAAGAGCTTGAAAATGCGATGCTCGATTTTGTAACCGGCAAAACCGATGTCCTGGTCTGCTCGACCATCATCGAATCGGGGCTGGACATTCCCAACGCCAATACGATTTTCATCAATGATGCCGACCGGTTCGGCCTGGCGGAACTGCACCAGCTTCGCGGCAGAGTCGGTCGCTCAAAACACCGTGCCTGGGCATATATGCTGCTGCCGGCCTCCAGGCCGATTACGCCGCTTGCTGCTAAACGCCTCAAAGCTATCGAGGAATATTCGCATCTCGGGGCGGGTTTCAGAATCGCTCTGCGTGACTTGGAAATTCGCGGGGCGGGCAATATCCTCGGGCCTGAGCAGTCCGGCCATATCCAGGCGGTCGGCTATCAGATGTACTGCCAACTTCTTGCAGAGGCGGTCAAACAGCTCGATGGACAAGGGACGAGGGACGAGGGACGAGCGACTAATATCGATTTGGGTTTTGCCGTCAATATACCAAGGAATTATGTGCCGTCAGACCGCCAGAGAATGGACATTTATCGCAGGCTGGCTGTTGCGTCAGTCGAACAGGACATCGAACAAACCAAAGCTGAACTGGCTGATATATACGGACCAATCCCGGAGCAGGCGGAACTGCTGCTGGAGCTAATGGAGCTGCAAATAAAGGCCGGCAGGAAAAAAATCAAAAGCATCGTTGTTTCGGGGCAGGATTTGCTTTTTTCATTCGAGAAGGATAATATTGAAGCACAGCAGCTTTTCGCAAATATGTCGGGACAGGTTCGCATCCACGACCCAAAGACGGTTGCGGTTCGGCTGGCGAAAAACTACTTCCAGCCGAAAACGCTGATTGCCCTGCTAAGAAAACTTTTGGGAGAGAAAAAAAAACAATACCCACACAAAAAAACAACCACAAACAAAATAACACAAAAAACCAAAAACTAAAAACTTCCGTGCTATCAATATTGTCCCCTTTGGTGGTTGCTCTGGGCGTTTTGATATCTTTTCATTGTGGTGAATTTCGTATTGTGTGGTTGTTATCAACGATTGTTGGATTTGGCTTAGGTATAGTTGCTTTGTGTCAGATAGAATATAGTAAGGAACGGATAGCAGGTGGAGTATCCGCTACATTTGGTGTAATAATAGCTATAATTTCGTTCCTTCTTTTATCTGTGGCACCGAGGACGGTTTGGCAGCCACCCCCTTCGTTTATATGTGGAATTAATTTAAGCGGTTTAGGCAAAGCAATGCTGATATATGCCGGTGAATTTAATGGGAAATATCCGACTGCTGATAAATGGTGTGACATATTACTGGAAGGCAATGAAGAAATAAAAGAGAAAATGTTTGTCTGCCCAGGCGCATTAAAAAGCGGTAATAAGGAGCGATGTCATTATGCGATGAATCCGAATTGCGAACCGAACTCACCGGCTGATACAGTATTACTGTTTGAAACCGATGGCGGATGGAATCTATCCGGCGGCCCGGAGCTTTTATCAACAAAAAATCACGATGAACAAGGATGTAATATCCTTTTTAACGATGGCCATGTAGAATTCTTTCGTAAAAAATACCTTCAGGATTTGAAATGGAACTAAGGCTTTGAATTCAGGATATTACAACAAAATTGACATAATTTGTTGTTTCTGTTAAACTTAACGTAGATGAGAAGATATTTGACTATTATTGTGTTGTGCGTTTTAGGCCTTGTTGGCTGCGAAAGCGACAAAAAGGGCATCAGCGATGCTGAGTTGGAGCGTATTGCCGGATTGAACAGTGTGGAGGTCGTAGAATCGGCAGACCAGATGATTCTGAAGGTAGGAGGCGAAAGCATCACGGCTGACCAGCTAATCAAAACGCCGACCGATTTTAACGGCAAATATGTCAGCCCCGCCGAATATCTCGGCCCTGCTACTGCTCTTATGACAAGCGAGCAGTTCAAGGCTCGTTACAGAGATACCCTCAAATCTATCGTAATGAGCAAAATCTCCAATATCGTGCTTTACCAGTGTGCGAAAAAAGATTTCGAGAAAAATAGCAGCGATGAAGAATCGCTGAACAAAGCGGCTCAGTCGGAGCTTCGCAAGTTTGAGCTGAACTACGGCGGTGACCAGGCGAAGGTCAATGAGGCGCTGGCGAAAATGAATACGGACCGCACCGGCTATATAGAGCAACAGAAAAAACTGGTCCTGATCCAGTGGTATCTGAGCAATCAAATGTATGATGATACGCCTGTTACCTATCGAATGCTTTTGGAACAATACGAAAAAATGAAGGACGAATTTTTCGCACTCGACCAGGTAGTTCAGTTTCGGCTGATTGATATCCAACCGGCCCGCATAGCCGCGAATGTGGATGTCGAAAAACTCGCATGGGACATTCTGGCAAAAATCAAAGCAGGCGAGGATTTCAGCGAGCTGGCAAAGAAATATTCGAGCGGGCCTATGAGCAGTTCGGGCGGTTTGTGGACGCCCTTGCGGCCTGAATCGCTGGCGGCACCTTATGACTGGATTGGTAAGGCCGCCAAAAAAATGAAACCCGGCGAAGTTGCCGAGCCGCATATAACGGCGGAACACATTTTTATCCTGAAGCTCGAAAATAAAAACGCCGCCGGCTATAAACCTTTAGAGCAGGTGCAGAAGCAGGTTAAAGACGCTCTCATCAAGTCTCGGCGGAATGAGGCACTCGACAGGCTTGACCAGCAGCTTATTCAGCAGACCAACCTCGGCCAGACAGACAGATTTGTGGATTTCTGCCTTGAGGAAATTTATCGAACGAGCAAACAATGATTCAGCACTGTTGAGATTTTCAAATGGCGATACTGGCACACGGCATAGATTTAGTGGATTTCCCCCGCATAGAGCAAATGCTCAACCGGCACGGGCAGCATTTCATCGAGCGGGTTTTCACCGCTGCCGAGCAGGCTTATGCCAGAAACAACCGCAACAGCGTTGAAAAATTTGCGGGCAGATTCGCAGCCAAAGAAGCAATCCTGAAGTTAATTGGAACAGGCTGGCGAGGCAATATCGCCTGGACCGACATAGAAATAATAAACAACCAAACCGGCCAGCCGATTGTTAATCTGAGCGGGCAGGTAAAAAAAACCGCAGATAGTCTCGGCATATCGCAAATCAGCATAAGCATCACACATACAGCAAATTTCGCAATGGCATCCGCTGTTGCTTTGGCCCAGAAGGAAAAGCCCTGAACGAATGGGAATCTTCAAACTAAATGAACAGTATCACCCTGCCGGCGACCAGCCGCAGGCCATAGAGCGGCTTGTGAAAAATTTGCACACCGGTAAAAGGTTTCAGACGTTGATGGGAGTAACCGGCAGCGGCAAGACCTTCACGATGGCGAATGTAATAGCGCAGCACAATGCCCCGGCGCTGGTTATATCGCATAACAAAACTCTGGCTGCCCAGCTTTATGAGGAATTCAGGGAGCTTTTCCCTGAAAATGCGGTCGAATATTTTGTCAGCTATTATGACTATTATCAGCCTGAAGCCTACATACCCCAGCGTGACATTTATATAGAAAAGGACGCATCGAAAAATAATGACCTCGACCGGCTAAGGCTTTCCACAACCACAAGCCTCTCAACTCGCAAGGACTGCATCATCGTTGCTTCCGTCTCGTGCATTTTCGGACTTGGCTCGCCGGAGGATTACAAAGCAAGCGTAGTAGCAATCCGGCGGGGTGACAATCTAGCTCGCAACGACCTGCTGGGCAAACTTGCCGATATTCAATACTCCCGAAATGACATCGATTTTCAAAGGGGGACATTTCGCGTCCGGGGTGACGTGATTGAGCTGTATCCATCTTACGAATCTTTCGCTGTCCGCATCGAATATTTCGGCGACCAAATCGACCAAATCAGCTACATTAACCCGGTTTCTGCGGAAGTTTTGGCTGTCGAAGAGCAGGTTTTTATATATCCGGCTCAGCATTATATTATGCCCGCCGAGCGAATCGGAGCCGCTATTGAAAACATCAAGGCGGAACTTGAACAAAGGCTCAGCGAGCTTCGCAGTCAGGCAAAACTGCTTGAAGCTCAGCGACTTCAGGCACGAACAATGTATGATATCGAGATGCTCCAGGAGGTTGGTTACTGCAGCGGTATAGAAAATTATGCAAGGCATATGGCGGGCTTGCCGCCCGGAGCCAGGCCTTATACTCTTATTGATTATTTCCCAAAAGATTTTTTATTATTCATCGATGAATCTCACGCAACAATACCACAGCTAAAGGCGATGTGGGCGGGCGACCGAAAACGCAAGGAAGTCTTAATAGAACACGGTTTCCGGCTGCCAAGCGCACTGGACAACAGGCCTTTGCGATTCGAGGAGTTTCAGGACAGTTGGTCGAAAGTGATTTTCGTTTCCGCCACGCCGGCCGACTTTGAGATGCAAAAATGCCAAGGTGAAGTGGTCGAGCAGATTATCAGGCCGACCGGATTGCTTGACCCGCAGATATTTATACACCCGGCAACCAACCAGATTCCGCATCTTCTTGCGCAAATCGAAAAAAGAACACAGGCCAAAGAACGCACGCTGGTTACAACGCTGACGAAAAGAATGGCCGAGGACCTCAGCAGCTATATCACGAAAAAGGGATTCAAATGCCGTTATCTCCACAGTGAAATTGACACTCTCGAAAGGCTCGAAATAATCCGGGACCTGCGAAGCGGCAATTTCGATGTGCTGGTGGGCGTAAATCTGCTACGTGAGGGTCTTGATTTGCCGGAGGTTTCTGCGGTGGCAATACTCGATGCTGACAAGGAAGGATTCCTGCGAAGTCAGACTTCGCTTATACAGACCATCGGCAGGGCCGCCCGAAACGTCAATGCCGCTGTCTTTTTGTATGCCGACAAAGTTACTGAATCGATGCAAAAAGCTGTTGACGAAACCAACAGACGCCGTACAATTCAACTCCAGTATAATCTTGAGCATAATATTACGCCCCAGACGATACAAAAGGAGATTCGCCACAGCCTCTCTGAACAGATTAAAGCCAGAAAGACTGCGCAGCAGGCGCTCCGGTTCAACATAGATGAGTACGAAAAAACCGAACTTGCAGGGGCGATTGAACAGGAAATGCTCGAGGCGGCGCAGGCTCTTGACTTCGAACGGGCTGCATATCTGCGCGACCAGTTGAAGGAGCTTCGGGAGCTGCCGGATATGGTATTGTTTGAATCGAAAAAGAAAAAAAACGCTTTTCTTGAAGCGAAAAAGGCAAAAGTTAAAAAAATGTGAAAAGTGCGAAAGGTGTGAAAGGTAAATGAAAAAACTTAAACTTGACAGCGTCATTCCCCTTATTAAAATTGCCGTCGAAGAAGACCTCGGCAGCGGCGATTTAACCAGCGAGCTTCTTTTCCCCGACGACAACATTGAAAAAGCTAATATTATCTCTCGCGAGGAAATCATCGTCTGCGGAATGGGCGTTGTGGCAGAAATTTTAAAATATTACGACAAGAGACTTCAACTGTCGGTCCGCATAGATGACGGCCAGCCCGCTCATGTGGGAAGCAGGCTCGGCACAATAGAAGGACCTCTGCGTCCGCTGTTGAGTGCTGAGCGGGTACTGCTGAATTTTCTCCAGCATTTGAGCGGCATCGCTACGACAACGAGAAAATATGTCAACGCCATCAAGGGAACAAAAGCGAAAATCTATGATACTCGCAAGACCCTGCCGGGCTGGAGAATACTCGAAAAATATGCCGTCCGCTGCGGCGGCGGATACAATCACCGGCTCGGATTGTATGACGGCATCCTGATTAAGGATAACCATCTGGCGCAATTAGGCAGAGATTTTCAGGCCAAGCTCAGAACAACCATCGCCGAGGCCCGAAACATAAAGGGTATAAAATTTGTCGCTGTCGAAGTTGACCACGTCGATGACCAGCTTAACTACGTGCTGGAGATTCCTGGCATAGATATTGTACTGCTGGATAATATGGGCCAATGGCAGCTAAATCACGCGGTCGAGATGCGAAATAAAATGTGCGGTACAGGCGGCAAGCCTTTGTTGGAGGCTTCTGGCAATATTACGCTGGCCAGCGTTTCCGCAATTGCCCAGTGCGGTGTGGACAGAATCGCTGTCGGTGCAATTACACATTCGGCAACGGCGGTGGATATCGGTATCGACAGGTAAGCTATGACCAGTCCCGAAATACCCCCGCTTGATGCCGGCATTATAACAGAAGGTCTCAACAGAAAAAGAATCGGGCGCAAAGTCATCGTTTATAACAGCACCACAAGCACAAATGACCTGGCCCGGCAGTATGCAAAAGACAGGGACAATGACGGGCTGGTGATTTTCGCCGAGGAGCAGACCGCAGGTAAAGGCCGATTCAACAATAAATGGTACAGCAATCGCTCGGAAAGTATCTTATGTTCGTTTCTGCTCATTGGAAACGAAATACCAGGCGAGACCATCTCAATGGCCTGCGCAGTTGCGGCGGCACAGACGATTGGCAAAATCGGTCGTAACCAGGCAAAAATCAAATGGCCTAACGATATAATAATCAACGGCAGGAAAATCGCCGGCATCCTCATTGAAACAGTCGATAGTCGCAAGTCGATAGTCGATAGTAGAAAACCTAACAACCAACGACCAATGACTAACGACCAGCGACTAACGACTAACGACCAACGACTAACGACTAACGACTGTTGTATTATCGGAATCGGAATTAACTGTCACCAACAGCCTGATTCATTTCCAGCAGAACTTCGCTCTGCGGCGACAAGCATAGACATTGAAAGCAATTCCACATCAAACAGAAACCTGATAGCAAAAAGGCTGCTTCATTTTGTCGATTACTGGCTCGATGCAGCAATTATGAAACCACAGAAACTGACCCGGCAGTGGCAAAAACTCAGCATCCAGTTAGGCCACAGAATTACGCTTCTTTTTAACGGCAGGCAATTTACCGGAAGTTGTATCGGGCTCGACCCCGAAAAAGGCCTGATTTTACAGCTTGAGACGGGCGGTATAAGATTTTTCGACGCCGCTCATTCGAGTATAGCCAAATAGATACCGGCAGAATTCAATCGTGTCGCAATGCTATAACGGGGTCCACCTGGGCCGCCCGGATTGTCGGATATATGCCGGCGATGACGCTGACTAATATGGCAAATCCGATTGCGCCTAAGCAAAGCCACCAAGGGAAGTTGAAGTAATCCATCCGCTGCGCCCCCTGTCTGATTGCGAAGAAATTTATAATCTGATTTATAATTACGCTCGTAAGCCACCCCAGTGCAAGGCCGAAAACACCGCCCAAAAATCCTATCAAGCCGGATTCAAAGAAAAATATCCCCTTGACATCCCTATTGCTCGCCCCGACAGCTTTAATTATACCAATCTCCTTGTATCTTTCGAGAATCGACATAATCATTGTGTTGATAATCCCAAGAGATGCTACGACAATGGCTATCATTCCGATGGCGAAAATAAACATATCTATGAAAATAAAAACCGTATTTATCCGTTCGAGTTGGTCGGCCATAGCAAAAGTGGTGAAGCCGGCCTGTTCAATCTTATTCTTTACAGATTCGATATACCTAGGTGAAGACAATTTGACCGTAACCATTGAATATCCACCGCCGGAATCGGTCATTTCCAACAAATTCACAATGCTTGTTACCGGCAGCCTTTCTATCCTTTCAGATGTCCCTTTCGGAATACAAATGTCACTTCTTATAGGCATTGGTCCTGCCGATTCAGTCCGTTCGGCAACACCGGCAATTTTCAGGGTATAGTTCTTGCGGGTAAATGGCAGATTGTTACTATCGGCAGATGACATCGCATTCGAAACAGTAGAAGGATCCGAGAGAATACTAATAGTCGAAAGTTCAATATCTTTACCTGTAACATCCTGTGAACGAGGGACATTCAGCCGGCGCAGCAGAGCTTCACTGATAATCACCGAATTATCCTGGTCGGACGTATAAAAGTCTCCTGCTGTGAGCTCCATAAAACCAGCCCGGCAGATATCAGCCGGCAGCACCTGCACCATACAGGTTTCTTCATTATCATTGAACCGGACCGATGCTGAAAAACGCTCTTCTGGCAAAATCC
>CAZYWY010000002.1:0-1522 GCA_964651605.1 uncultured Pirellulales bacterium
AGGGGTCGGGGGTCAGGTGCCGGTTGTCAGTAGCCAGAAGTCAGTTGATGGGCTAAATGCTGACCCCTTAAACCTGAACCCTGAACCCTGCTGCCTGTCTGCTGAACGCTGTATACAGCCTCTATCCCCTATACCCTATCCCCTGTATTAACGATTCACGAAATACGAGCAAAATTTTTAATTGACAATAAATTCTGACATCTGTATAATATATAACATAATGGAATATATAGTAAAGAATATAGAATACCGGGAATTGAATATTGAATAACGAATAACGAATATTGAACTTAGAATTGAATCTGAATGCAGTACCTTGCCTCTATCCCCTATCCCCTATACCCTGTCTCAACGAGATACGATTCACGATTCACGAAATACGATAAATATGCAAAACAAAGCCAATTTTAAAAATATAGAAATTGGCGTAAGTTCTTTGATAACAGGATAATATGCGAATTTTTGTGGCTTTGGGCAGTGCAAAAACAAAGCCAATTAAAGCCAATTCAAAGCCAATTAAAGCCAATTTAAAGCCAAAACAAACCCAATTCAAAGCCAATCAAAGCCAATTTATCAGGTTCACAAACGAACTTTGCGGGTTGAATTTTTCCGATGGGTTGAGTTGTATTTAAAATAAAGAATGCCCCGCTTTTTTCATACAGCGTGCGAAAAGAGCAGGGCGGTTATTTTTTTGTTATTGGTCCAGAGCAGCTTTTGCGGCTTTTTCAGCTTTTGTATCCTTAGGCTCGGGCCCGCTGAATTGAGTAGTTTCAAGGGCCTTCTGCTCGTTTTCAGACAACTTCAATTCAGTCAGAATGTTAGGCGTTATAAAAACGACCAACTCGGTATTAATCGTAGATTCCCCTTTGAATCTGAAGAGTGCGCCGAGAATGGGTAAATCTCCCAGCAGGGGGATTTTGTTTGTCTGCTTTGTAGTGTCTTTCTTTCGCAGGCCTCCCAGCACTACCGTATGGCCGTCTTTTACCAATGCGATTGTATCGACTTTGCGGGTGTCAACGACAGGTATGTTACTCGATTCAACGGTTGCATTTCCGACTACAACGCCGAATTCCGGCTGAATGTGCATCCTGACCATACCGTCTTTTGTGATATGAGGTGTAACGCCGAGCTTGATGCCGACGTTCTTAAATTTGACTGTTTCGGTAACGGTTGCGCCGGTTATGGTTCGCTCGACATAAGGATGTTCGGTTACAATATCAAAAAGGGCAACCTCGTTATCGAGAACCATAATTCGCGGATTCGCCAGCAGTTTGGCATCTATGTTTTCCTTCTCGGCTCTTAATTGAGCATATATGTCGGCGTGTTCATCGAGCAGGCCGAACTTCAGATACCCTTGTGTTGCGGCGTCGGTTTTACTTGTTGCCGCACTGAAGCCCGCCAGAACAGACGGCTCTGTCAGGCTGGAGATGTAGGTATCGCTGCCGTCTTTGCTGACTGTAATGTCGTCGTTGACCGGGTAGCCGCTGCCGCGCGAGCGGGGGAGGAAAGTCCGGGCTCCAGA
>CAZYWY010000002.1:1532-9306 GCA_964651605.1 uncultured Pirellulales bacterium
ACCAGTTGACGCCGAGGTCAAGATTGTCTTTGCTGGTTATATCATAGATTCTCACCTCCACCAGAACCTGCGGAGTAACACGGTCGATTTTTTCAATAAGCCTGGCGATGTCTCTGATTTTATTTTCGGTGTCGGTAACAATTATATGGCTGGTGCCCTGGATGGACGATACAGAACCCTGATTTGATTTGAATTTATCAAGAGCCTTGACTACCTCGGTGACATCCGCATAAACAATTTCAAAAGTCTCCGTGGTCAGTCTTTCGGAAATTGCCGGCATCTCTTCTCTTGTAAGAATCCTGACTATGCTTTCGCCCTTTATATAAGTGCAGCCGTGAACATCAAGGATACTCTGCATCGCCTCCTCGACCGAGACGGCATTGAGTTTTACGGTTACGTTGCCGGTTACCTTCGGACTTATTATAACATCGACATTAGCCTGTTCGGCAAGCTGCTTTATGACCATCGCAATCGGGACATCGGTTACATCGATACTTTCAATTTTTTTCTGCATTCTCGTCTCGAGCTTAGTCAAAGGTCTCTTCTCTGTATTGTCAGCCTCCTGAGCAGTGCTGCCAGCCTGAGAGCAAACACAGCACAGACAAACGACAACCCAAACAAATAATATTTTCAAACTGTCAGTTTTTTTACTTATAATATTCATTGTCTCTACCTTTTAAAAATGTTTCTGTTTCTATTGGCTATATTACTTATATTCTTCCTGTTGTTCCGTTTGGTCTTTATCATTCCGTAATTCCAATTCTACTACCTTTTTTGTCCACTTTTCTCCGTCTTTCTCGAAGGTTACAGAGTCTTTGCCAATCCATACGATTTTAGCGCCTTCGATTTCGTCGTTAAGGTGAACCAGGCGGTCTCCTATCACAGCCGACGGTTTGTCATCACTGTAAAGAATTCCTCTTACAATATCAGTGTTGTTTGAATCGGTCCGGCTCTGAGCGGCATCTTCAGGAGTCGCCTTGGAAACCGGTTTAATCGGGTCTCTTATAGTAACAGGTATAGCTTCAGGAATATCCCAGTGGATTTCATCGCAGGAGGTTTTATTTAATGCTTTCAGCGGCATTTCATCTTCGGTTGCGGCCCGGCTTTGCTGCGGAGCTTTGCTTAGCACCTGCCTGAACAGAAAAATCATCATAATGGCGAGAATCGGTATCAGGATAAGCATTATTTTCTGTCTGGTGGGATTGTCTGTCTGCTCGGGCAGCAGTCTGTTTTTTATCTTCCGCAATAGTCCGTTGCTTTTCAATCTAGGATTGCCGACAAATATTTTATCCGTATTATTGCCTACTTGTTGTTTTGCATTTTGATTCGGCCCAGGGAATGTGTTGTTCTGTATAACACCTGACGATGGCTCAGTACGGCGATTTACTGCACCGTTTCTGTCTGCCGGCGGTGCCGGCGGCCTGGCGCTGTTCTGCGAATCCAACCCGCCCCTTAAAAACTGAAGCGGGCCTTTTGCAGAGCTTATATTTTCATTTTCATTGTTTTTATCCATTAAATTATCTCCTGACCGAAGCCTTAATCCTCCGCTGCACAGTAACGTGCCCTCGGCACTGTCCAGCGCGGTATATTTTTTATATTTATTCTCCTGTTATACCCCCGGTGTCCTTTGCCGTAACCTTGTCCTGCTGTTGTTTTTTAACAAGAGCTGCCACATCCATATTTACCCGATAAGTCTGCCTGCCCTGACTGGATAAGGTTAACTTGAACTGGTTGACAAATAAAACCGGCTGGTGCCTCTCGAGAGCATTCAAGAAAGCAGCAAACTGGCTGAATCCAGCGCTGAAGCTGATGTCAATATGTCGCTCATTTATGTTTTTCCGTGCATTATCTTCTTCGGCAGTAAAACTGTTGGACTTATTTTCCACCTTCAGAGAGTCAACGTTCTTGTCCTGTGCAATCCGGCTTATATCAAATGTCAGATTGTCGGCTTCATCGGAATCAACCATAAAAGTTTTAAGCCTGTCCCGCAAAGCCACGATTTGCTCAGTTAAGCAGATTTGCGTTTCCTGCTGCGCTGCCTTCTGTGCAAGCTCATAGGTCTGTTTTTCCTCAGTGAGAGTGTTTAGAAGGTCTTTTTTTCTGCTGTTTTGCGGGCTAAGCAAAAGCATATATGCCAGGACAGCCAGCATCAGGCTCGCCATCCATACTATAGCCAGTATTTTCAGATTACTACTGTTTTTTCTTAAGATTTTCATCTTATGCCCCGGACTTAAATGTGCAATCCATCATGTAAAAAGCCACGTCCTGCCCATCTACAACGCTTGTCTCCTTGTTGTAAATTTCAATCTTTTCGAGCTTTGGCCCCAGCAGGGGATTTGTACGAAGATAATCCCTGAAAACCCTGACTGCTTCATCGTTGTTCGCCAGCGAGTTGTCGCTCATCTTCATCCGCATAGTTGTTACAGGTATGTTGATTTCAATCATTTCCTTGGGATTATCTTTATTAGGAACCTTTTTCTTTACCGAGTCTTGCTTTACTTCAAGCTCTGTCAACGCAACCGACGAGGGCATATTTTCAACCAGCATAGCGATAATCGGCGACCACTGGTTAAATTTTCCTATTTCGGATTTAACCTCCGACAGATAAAGACCTTGATGTGCCTTTTCCATTTCCATCGTCCTTTGAAATTCGATGGCCTCGGCAAAAGCCGATGTTTTCACCTCGAACGATTTTATTTCCCGATTTATCAGGGACATAGCAACCTTATTCCACGTAAACAATCCGATGATTGCAATAACAATCATAACAGGCACAACAGTGGTTAAAAATGCAATCGCCATACCCGACGCCCCGCTTTTTTGCGGGATACACTGCCCTTTAAGCAGGTCTATCTTAAAAATGGTTTTCGTTGAACTGTCGTTCATATTATTGCCTTTCGGCCGTCTCTATCGACCTCATAGCCAGACCTGTTGCAACCGCCATAGCCGGACCTGACTTCGTAAAAATTTCCTTACAATGCTCGGATACGTTACACTGAAGTTTCTGTAGCGGATTCCACAGACACACTTCGATTCCAAGCCGGCGAGCCAGCAGCTCCACAAAACCTTTCGCCGTGGCAAAACCGCCGCAGACGAATATTCTGTTGACCGGCTTTGATTTTTCGCCGGCAGCATAAAACCTGAGAGTCTCGCCAATTTCAGATACAAGCTCAACACAGGCTTTTTCCATTCGGCCTTCGATTTCTGCCTGATTATCCTGAGAATTTTCAAAAAGCACTTGAAGAATCTGCTGGATTGAAATATCACTATCCCCTTTAATCTGGCTGATTATATAATCAGCCGCACAATTTATGTCACGTATAAAAGGCCAGCCGTCTTCGTTAATAATCGCCACAGTTGCACAGGAACCGCCGACGTTTAGAATTGCTGTGTTGGTCCTTTGATTTTCATCGACAAAATTACTGAAGCAGTTCAAAAGCGCCAGCCCGTCGACATCCATTAAGACGCATTTAAGGCCGGCTGATTTTGCCAACCGCACTTTATTTGCCAGCAGATTGTTCGTAGCCGCTACTAAAATGCCTCTGGTTTTTTGGGCATCCAGAACGTTGTTCTGAGACTGGGAGGCTACAGGGAGCAACTGATAATCGACAGCAGCTTGTTCGAGGTTAAACGGACAAACTAAAGAAGCCTCAAAAAACACTGCCCCGACCACTTCTTCTTCCGGCAGCGGAGGAAACTCAAAATCCCTGATTGCCAACTCAGGGCCGCTTGCTCCGCAGACAGCATATCTGGTTTTGGGTTTGTTTTTGGCCCTCAGCCTTGCCGAGGCAAAACAATCCTGAATCGCCCTGACTATGCTCGTGTCACTTACACTCTGCCCGTCGTTTTGTTTTATGATATGCGATATGCCGGCTGCCGTTACGACATAGCCTTTACTACCTTTACGCAAGGCAACCATCTTTATGGCGGACGTACCAATGTCCAGACCATATACGTCAGTATTTGTCATTTGTAGCATTTTATTGAAATCCATAGTCACTTATTCGGCTTAAAAACAGGTCGAGTTTATCAGTAATTTGGTTTATGAGGAAATGACTCGGAAAAAACTACCCACTAACTGATGTACCTTTGCGTGTTATGACAACGTCCTGAAAAAAATCTAATTGCCCCTGAATATAAGCGATTTGTCATCGTGGAATCCAAGGCCGGATTATAGGACTTATACTTAAAAGCAGGTAAATACTTGAATTTCCTGTGTTCAGATTACTGCTGAGCAATCGGTCGATAGTCGTGCCAGCCGGCAGGAGCAGGAATATATTTGCCCTGCAGCCATATATCACCGGGCAATATGCCCTCCAGCACTCTCGAATCGATATAATAGTTTTTCAGGTATCCGTTGGTGCCGAGTCCGACTACGCCGCGAATGGCCTCGGTTATAGTGCCTCGCAGGATTAAATTATCGTTACCTTTGCTGTTGGAATTTTTTCTGCTACCGACATTTTCTGCGCCCCAGCCTCCTCCGCCGACCGTTGCAGCAGCCTCAACTATCATATCTTCCGGCAGGTTTCTTTCATATATTTCCGCAGGCTGATATACCTTTTCGGTTACCCTTTTTCTACCAACTCTTGTGGTTTTTGTAACCCAGCTTCCTTCATCCTGATTTCCGACCGGGGCATACTCAAGGCCGGTAACAGTTGCCGGGGAGCTGCCGGACAGACCCGGGTCAACCACCTTGATTACGCCCTTGGCAACCAGCCCGAGAATGTTTGAATTATCCGCTGAAGGCAGGCCGTCGGCATCGTGGGCGCCGTCAACCGTTATGGAATCGGCTATCCAGATATTGCCGGTTGCCACCACGGTGATTTTGCCTTTGACGACCATCTGGTCATAATCGGCACTGCCGATAACGACGTTGCCGTTCACATAAATTTGGCCGCCCGGCTCGGATTCCACGCCGTCGAAATCCTGAGTTACATAAGCCTCGTCCACCCGGCAGGTCGTCCTGCGCCCTGTGGAGTTTGCGTCCTTGCGAGCATAATGATAGCCGTAAATATTGTATTTCTCGTATTTGTCTGAGCTGCCCGCTTTAATCCTGTAATCGTAAGTGTTAGCTGTTGTACCGCGAACGGTGCAGTCATTTGTAATGCGAACTTTGCCTACGCCGTCCTCGACAAAAAATTCGAGCTGAACCGCTGCCTGCGGGTTCGAGACCGAAGTAGAAGCAACCGGCATATATTTGTACTGCGATGATGTGCTTTGTTCAAAACGGCTGATTTTATCGTCGATAGCACTACCGTCTGTGATTTTATTGTCGGGCTGGTTGAAACAAATTCCATTATCAAATACGTTAAGAATGGATGCATACTTGTCGCTGCCGTTCTTGGTATACTGGGACTCGCCCATTGCCACCTGCTGCAAAAATTCCGGATTGCCGGTAACCGCTATGTCCACATTATCAGGTGAATCTTTATTGTCGTTGATATGTATTGGTATATCAATAACTTCCCCGTTGACAAAATAAACCGGGGTTGTCTGGCTGGTTCCGGTGGGGACCCGGCATTTACCCATATCCCAGCCGCTTACTGCCTGAACGACAAGGACATCGACTGTTCTTTTGAATTCACCGCTTTGTCCGTTTGCCAAAACCCTATAAACAGGACGATAACCGGCAAAAGAATGGAGCATAATCTGGTAGGTTGCATTAGCGCTTGGTAAGTTAAGAGCGCCTGTTACGCCCGGGTCGTCCTTCTGCAATGCGCTGAGCATATCCATTTTCTGGCTCATATAGAATATTGCCTGTTCGTAAGCGGCCTCAGCAGCCAGCATCGAGGCCGCCTCATTTTTAAATTTGATGGCATTGTGCCTGACCCCGTAGGCGACCTTCATCATCCCTATCCCCAGGAAAGACAATACAACCATCATTACAACAACCAGGATAAGAGCAGAACCGCATCGGTAATTATTACTATTTGGATTTTGAATTGATTTCACGATTTAGCCTCCAGGTCATTTTAAATGTCTATCTTGGCCATATATTTCTCATCAATGTCGAGGTCATCACTTTGACGGTTTTGCCGGTTTCTGGGTCTGTAATAACAAGATTGATACGCACACTTCCCTGACCAACGCCGCTTATTACAGTATGACTGAATGGGCCGACTCCGACTTCTCCTGCCGAGACATTTTCCGCAATTGTCTCTGTAGTAACACCGATATTATTTTTCGCTCCGCCTTTATCCGGCGCTGCACCGGGCGGGTAGGGACCATAGTCAACCTTCAACTTGCCGCCCTCTATGTAAAAAAGTGCGTAAGCGGTTGCCTTTTTTGTATTATTCATTAAATTATGACTGTCATCTTCATCAAGGTCAACATCCCAGTATCTGAACTCCACAGCATCGCCGCTGACAACCTCCTGTGAGCCTGATGTCTTGGGAGTGGCCGATATAAGCGTATCGGCGGTAACATTATAGATTTTGTAGCTGAGCCGATTCGATTTTCTTCCGATGTTGCCGAAGGCCAGTGTAGTTGCCAGTGCATCCTGTTTGGTTTTTCCATTGGCCGAGTTGTAAATATTCTGCCAGCCCCGGGTGCCGCCGACCAGAAGAACCCCGACAGCCAGCACAACAATCATATTCAGTGCCATCGCAAAGACCAGCTCAATCAGCGTAAAACCGGAACAAGACCTGTATTTTCCTGTTGTATTTCGATATTTCATATCCATTTTATTATACCCTGTATAAGCCAATTGGTACGAGACAATGATATTACCGGCATTTTTATCCGCCCGCCTCATCCACCCGGACATAACTTGTCAGAATTATAGGGTTAAGACTTTCGAGTTTTTTTTGTGATTTGCCCTGCCAGGCCGAGTCAAATGTTACTGTAGCATCGAGCTTTCTGAGTACTATGCCGGAGACATCATCCTCTGCAATATCAGTCCAGGTCAGCATAATCATCACGGGGACATCACCAATCATAATTGCATAAACGCCATCGTGAAGCGGGCTGCCAAGTCCCTGTCCTTTGCCCTGGCTAAAATGCGCCGGTACCTGCAGCGTCGAGGAAAAACCAAGGTTTAGCGTCGCCGGGTTGTAGTCTTGTGAGCCGCCCGTGCTTTTCCAGTCCTCCAGCAGAAGCATTGCGATTCGGGTTGCTGTAATCTGAGCATCGGCTATCGAGGCGTCCCTTGCAGCATAATACTGATAGCTTAACGCCCCGACAGACGAAAAAACCAGAATAGCCATAGCCACCATAACTTCGAGTAATGTAACCGCCGATGCAAAGCGACGTCTGCGAATTTTCATAATTGTTACCCTCTGTATTATAGTCAGCCCCTGGTTATGCTGCGTTTGCTCCAGCGGTACACTTTTGGAATATTTATATGCTCGCTTAGACCTCATACTATTTAAAATATACATCCAAAAAACAACTTTCCAAAATTAAATTCCGCAAACAGCAAAATTACGTTTGAGTCAATTCTTTACTTCGGCTTAAAAAAAGGATGGGTTAATGAGTAAATGGATTTACGAATGAGCTAAAAATATCTGATAGATTATAAGACGTCTGAGGAGAAGGGCGATAAACAAATTAAATTGCTGACGGGTTATTACTACGGAGTAACCGGCCTGTAATCGTGCCAGCCGGCAGGAGCAGGGATATACTTGCCGCCGAACCATATATTGCCCGGCAGTACGCCCTCGAGCAATCTTTCATCAATGGTGTATTTTTTGATATAACCATCGGTACCGACAAGCCCGACTACACCCCTGACAACCTCGGAAATTGCACCGGTTAATACCAGGTCATCCTGGTT
>CAZYWY010000002.1:9406-20655 GCA_964651605.1 uncultured Pirellulales bacterium
CCTACAGTTACAGCAGCCTCAATTTTAGTAGGGTCGGGCAGGTATCTGTCGGTTGGAGAGCTTCCGTTGGCAACAGGTATATAAGTGTGTGTGGTACCGCCGCCGGATACATTCATCGCAGGTGAGCTATAATTAGCCAGCCCCGGGTCAATTACCTTAATAACACCTTTTGCAATCATGCCCAAAACGTTCGGATTTTCCTTTTGCGGCACCCCTGTTCCTGCGTGATGTGCGCCGTCAACAACGATAGAATCTGCAATCCAGATATTGCCGGTCACCACGATGGTCAGCTTGCCTTTGACAACCATCTGGTCGTAATCGGCACTACCTATAATGACATTGCCGTCCACATAAATCTGGCCGCCGTCCTCACTGGCCTGGCCTGCAAAAACCTGATGAACATAAGTGTCTGTAATAGGAACCGTAATACTATTCTGGTCATTTGGTTTGTAATGGTATCCGTAAATATTGTATTTCGAAAAGGTAATAGGGTTGCTTCCGGGATTTATTTTATAATCGTGGTCTCCGGGCGTACATCCTCTGACTGTGCAGTTGTTTGTGATGCGAACTGTGCCGACTTGACCCACCGTGTTCACAAAGAACTCAAGCTGAACTGCACTGTACGGATTTGATACATTTGCAGTGCCGGCAGGTGTGAACCTGTATGCAGCTTTGGTGCTGGCCGCGAAACGGTTAACCTTGCTCTGGACGGCAGTGGCATCGGTAATTTTCACATCAGCCTGGTCAAATGTTATACCACCCTGAAAAAGCCCCATCACACCGCTATATTTATCCGACATTCCGTTATACCGGGATTCGCCCATCTCAACCTTTTCCATAAACTGCGGGCTGCCGGAGATATAAATGTCCCTGTTATCGGGACTGTCGTGCAGATTATTTATATGTACCGGAATGTTTACTATTTCACCATTTGCAAAATAGACCGGGTCGGTGGACGATGTGCCTGAAGGAATCCTGCACATTTCCATATCCCAGCCGGTTACAGCCTGCATCACATAGACTTTCACCACCCTGTTCGATGGGCCGCTGTAACCGGTGGAAAGAATACTAAAAATGGGCTTGGAGCCAATAAAATTAAAAAACTGAACCTGGTAATTACAGTAACTATTCTCAAAATTTATTGTACCGCTTGAGCCGGATGTGCCATCGGCCAGGCCGGTCAAAACATCCGGCTGCTGCCCCATCCACATAATGGCTTTTTCATAGCCGGCTTCTGCCGCGAGCATTGCGACGGTCTCTCTTTTAAGCTTCATCGCCCGCAGACGAACGCCATAGCAGATTTGCAGCAGTGCAGCACCGACCAGCGTCAGAATCACTGCTACTACGATTACCATAACCAGAGCATAAGCTCTTCTCTGCTGCGAACGTTTCTGCAATTTGTTCATTTTCTTAATCACCATTTTATGGCCAAACGTTACGCATCAATGTTGCGGTTTCAACGGTTATCGCCTGGTCCTTTGACGAGTCGTAGAGTTTTAATTCCATCCTGACACAGCCCTGACCGTCACCTTTAGCATCTTTTGTAGTATGACTGAACCGCACAAACTGGACATTTTTGGCCAGGATTTGTGTGCTTGCGGGAGGGGTAGTCCTTTTCCCTGAGGTAACACCGCCTGGCTTGCCGTTGCACGGGTCATACGGCCCGCGGTCAACCTTCAGGACGCCGCCCTCGACATAAAACAGGGCATAAGCTGTGCCTGTTACATCCGTCTTCATAATATCCTTCTGCTGGCTTTCACTGAGCAGCGACAGGTCCGTATCCCAGTATCGAAATTCCACCGCATCGCCGAATACCACTTCTTCAGGATTTGATGGTGCAGGCAGAACAGGCCCGGTAAAAGTGCTGCCAGTAACTTTATACATTACGTAATCGGATTTATTGGACATTCTGCCGGTCTTGCCGAATGCGACCATTGTTTCGAGGGCATTGACCTGAACATCGCCATAAGCATAGTCGTAGGCCTTTTTCCAGCCGCGATAACCGGATGCCAGAAGCAATCCCGCAGTCAGTATTACTATAAGACCGGCAACTACAGCTATCACCAACTCAACCAGCGTTATGCCGGCTCTGAATTTTTTATTTTTATGATGCATCATAAAAAAGGTATCTCGACTTCGTCGAGATTCTACAATTTTACATTTTGATTTTTGAATTTATATTTTTTTTAATCCTGTCCCCTTCTGGCATAGGTCGTCAGGACAAGCGAAGGGTCGCCGTCCCCCGGCACAGCAGAGCCGCCATTACACCACTGAGTTTTGACCTTCAACTCTCGCAGAGTGATTCCTGCGCCACTATCTACATCCCGATACGACAGATGCATATACATTTTTACGCCGTCAACGGCGATAATATAGTCGCTGCCTGCACCGGCAAAACCCAGTCCCAGCGAATTGGCATCGTAATTGACAGGATTGGCCGCTCCACTGCCCTTCCAGTCCTCCAGCAGAAGCTGACTGGCACGGGTGGCGGTAAGCTCCGAATGAGCAATCCGAAAGTGCGCGGCGCCGAAATATTGATATGCAAGTCCCCCCAGTGCAATAATAGACACAATCACCACTGCAATCAGTGACTCAATGAGGGTTAGGCCGTTATTATAATATCTCCATATCCGTATCATCAACTCGATGCCTCCTCTGAATGAAAGTTTCGCTTTATTCTAAACAGTCGAAACTTTATAGATACACAGGCATTAACAGACAAAAGACACACGTTAGTGAATTATACCAAAAAATAGAGTATAACTCAACTAAATTTTTTATTTTTCATTGCTGATGTAGGTTTATCTGTTGTTTCGGAAATGGACTTTTTACTGCGACAAAAGCGATTGTATATCCAAAGACGCATTGTTAACCGGCATCTCATGCCATCTGGCTACCGCAAATCGTGTCCCCTGGTCTCCGATTGCAACTTCCCGAAGTGCCTCATCATAATGGAAGTTACCACCGTTTTTGAATTCAAAACTATTGGCGATGACCGAGCCGTACGCATCTCCTTTTGCATAAAGAGTGACATTGGAATTTGGGGCATAGATAACCCCGGTCCAGTCGCTTTTGGCCTTGACGTTGAGCGTCTGCTCGCCGGTGCCTGTGGCGTATAATTTGATGGTGGCAGCTTCCTCAGGCGGAGTCTCAGTTCCGATACCGCTGCCGTTGTTTGAAACGATATTGCCGTCAATATAAAGCGTCAGCGTTGCGCCCTCTTTGACGATAATTTCGCATGAATTACCGAGCTCAATATTGCCTGTGATATGCAGAACAACATCCCCGCCGCTGACTGCAAGAGTTCCTTTCTGCAAATCAATCTTCTGGTAAGTTCCGTTATCCGAAGGTGTAATAGTAACAATTTTACCTTTGTTTTCGCTTATGGATGTCCCTTTGTTGGGCAGTGCCGGTGCGGTTATCTTAGGCAGGGATTCTCTCAGTGAAGCCGCTCGTTTGTCACCTGTTACGGTCGCACCATGGTCTTTTATCACCGTCTGCGGGTCTCCCCCTCTGCCGACCAGAACATCACCATCAACAACAACGCTGTTATTTAAAACGATTTTAGAATTACTTGTGCTTTGGGTGCCGATTTTTACATCCACATCTTTGTCGGCCGGATTGTTCGAGTTGTATCCGTCAATTATCGTGTTCGATTTCAATATTAAGCTGTCTTTCGTTAAAATGGCGTGGTCGAAGAGTCCCTTCAGCTTTAAAGTCACCCTTACCATTTTTGAGGCATTGCGCGACTTACCTATGGAGGTGATTACGTAATCGCCGCTGGTAGGGTCTTTGGTTACGGTGTAACTGTAGGCTGCATCACAATTGGTCAGACCGATTTGCTGTGCAGATGGCAACACGGTGTCGTTCCAGGGAGAGACCAGAATTTGCTGGTTCATAGCGAACAGTGCTTGTGTAAGGCCGGCATCTGCTGCGCTGCGGGCAGTGATTTCCGATGCGTCCCAGATTGAAAAAATCCGTCCATGCAGACCGACGCTAAGTAATCCCGTACCGAGAGTCAGCAGTAAAATGACCGCCACCATCACTAAAGGCAACGCGGAACCTTCGTTTTTGAATCCGAGCGTTTTTTTCATATTCACATTCCCCCGTCCTGTTTTTTATACGATTTTCAGTTATTTGCAACCGCTGATGTAATAACAGTATTAGCCTGCGTTCCATTGTCCAGCTTCAGGAACATCTGTACCGAACAGCCTTTCTGGTCGAACTTGCAGCTTGAGACGTTAGCGCAAACAGTTTCCATATTGAGCGTTACTTTGGGATTTAACTGACCGTACTCTATCATCAGGTCCTTGCCGGATGTAAAAAAACGCGCATAGCGGTCAACGACCGTAGCCGAATCACTTGAATAATAATAGACCTCGACCCAGTTCCTGTTACCGTTAAGAACAATTTGTTCACTGCCAGCCTTACGTATAATAGCGTCAAACTTTTTCTTTGCCACATAGCCGTCTGTAACGACATTGCCATTTACACGATTGTACAAATGTCCCCAACTGTTTTGGCTGTCAACGATAACTGCGCCTATGGCGGATGCTGTAATAATCATCAACACCAAAGCTATCATCATTTCCACAAGAGTAAATCCACTCGAACAGCTTGTTTTTCGTGCAGTCATATATTTTATTTATCCGTTTTTTATTTTACGAGGTTAATGCATAAGTGGTCAAAGTGAACGTTTTATCTGTATTTTCAAGACCCTTTTTGCCCTTTTGCGCCCAAGCCACTGTCACGTTCAACGCCCTAAGGCCGGGCTGAATATCCATCCACGATAAAGTCACAAAATAGTCTGCTCCGTTGGTATCAACCTCATCCTGGTCCAGAATTATTTTGTAGCTTCCCAGTTGCGTAAAACCATCCGGTCTGGCCGGCCCCTGACTGGCGGTAACCGTCAGTGCAGTACCCAGATGTGTCAGCGGGTCGTAAGTCAAATCTCCCTGCCAGCCCCGCCAGCTTTCTTCAATAATCTGTGCGATTCGAGCGGCGGCTGTTTGTGCAGCGGCCTTTCGGCCATCCAGAGTAGAATAGTATCTCAAACTTGAGGTTCCGATAATGGCTATCAATAGAATGGCCACCGCTATCAGCGAACTGAGCAGTGTTGAGCCGGAACAGTGCTTGTAATTTCTTTCTTTATTGTTGTATCCCATATCCGTCTTTCCGCTGTTGCAACTGAGAATTGATTGAAACCTCGACTATTTAAAACATACACTAAAAAACAACTTTTCAAAAACACCTCTGAAAAAAACATTTTGCTGTTTGCCTGTTTTTAAACTTAATGGTGGCTATGGTCTCCTCCCAACCATAGCCACCGTTTGGCATACCAACCTAAACCGCCCTTAGGATGTCCTCTCGGCCATCCATCAGTGTTCGATTTATTGTTTTACCCAGCCGCCGGCTGCCGTCAACTGATATGAGCCGGTCGGTGAATCGGTCTTGCTGCCGCCGGCAACTGTAACTGTTGCGATGCCGTTGGCATTCACAGCAGTAATTACATAGTCATCCGACTCGAAGTATGTGCCTTCGCAATCGGTTGCACTAAAACCCAGTGCAGACTGCGTAGCTGTAACGCCGAGATTGCTTCCTGCAAGAGCCTGAGCTGTTGTAACGCTCGTCTCCGCAGCATAAGCACGAATAGCGGTACGGATTGTACCGGCTGTGGCGTTGGCCTCAGACCATTTGGCCTTGTCGATTCGACCCTGCATTAGCGGAATGGCAACTGCTGCCAAAATACCGACGATGAGGATAACCACCATCAGCTCTACCAGTGTAAAACCTTTTCTGTTTCTCATCTTCATCTCTCCTAAATTTAGGTGTTGAAAAAAATTTATTTATATAGACAAACTCACTATGTTTTGTCTCAATCGGCCAAATCAATGAACGACTGGAGCAAAAACACTCCAACAAATGTCACCATAGCTACTATTTCATATCCGACATCGTAAAAATCGGCAGATACAGCGCAATCACAACAGTTGCTACAACCGCTCCAACCGATATAATCATAATAGGCTCCAGCAGGCTCATCATAGTTGTTATGGTGGCGTCAACTTTCCGCTCGTAATGCTGGCTTGCCTTTTCGAGTACTTCCGGCAGCGAGCCGCTTTCCTCGCCGACCTGTATCATTTTGACTACCATATTCGGGAAAAATCCGGCAGCGCCCATACTCAGAGAAATATTCGAGCCGCCGACAATATATTCCCTTGCCCGCAAAATCGCCGAGCGGATAATATCATTGTTGGTCATTCCCGTCAGAATATTGAATGCCTCAAGCACCGAGACACCTGCCGTAAGCAAAGTGGCGGTCGTCCGGCAGAATGTTATGATAAAGGCCTGAGCAAATACACCGCCGAATAATGGTAGTGCCAGCACCATTTTGCTGAACATATAATGGCCGTTTCTGGTCCTGGCCAGCCAACTAAGGGCCATAACCAGCATAAAGATACCGCCTGCGATGTAGAGCAGATTATGAGCCAATGACTCATAAACCCACATAAAGCCCTGGGTGAATGCGGGCAGCTCGCCGCCAATCTGGTCGAAAATCTTTACGAAGCGGGGGACTATAAAGGCCATTATGAAAATCACAATTATGACGATGAAGCTCATAACAAAAACAGGATAAGCCATCGCTCCTTTAACTTTTTTTGCCAGCTTGTCCCGGTTTTCAAAATACTGGGCAAGTTTCTGCATTGCCCCGGCCAGATTACCGCTTGTCTCACCGGCCATTATGATTGCACAGGTGAGCCTGTTAAATACCTTCGGAAATTCGGCTATGCTTTCCGAGAAGGGCTGACCCTTCTTTACCTTTTCCGAGAGCTGCTGCAGAATCTTTTGCAGCGAAGTATTTTCGATATCCTGACTAATAATATCCATAGCCGATGTAATCGGAATCCCCCCTTCGAGCATTATTGTCATCTGCCAGCAAAGCGCCGCCAGTTCGGATGATTTGATGCGTTTATGCGCCCTTGTCCGCCGGATTTTAGACGAGCTTGTGGCCACTTCACTGATTGAAACCGGTGTATAGCCTTTTGAGCGAAGCTGGTCAACAAGCTCATTCGAGCTGTTCGCTTCCAAAAGACCTTGTTTCTGCTCCCCTGTGGCATCACGTGCTATATACCCGTAACTTTTCATTTTCCAGATCTTCCCGGATAATTGAGAAAATAATTACGCCTTTTCCGTGTAAGCAATCCTTAAAATTTCCTGGGCTGTGGTCAGACCCGCAAGCACTTTGTTTGTGCCGCTCTCGAGCAGCCCGCCATAACCTTTTTCCCGTGACGCTGCTCTTATTTGGGCCTCGCTGTTACCTGCGACTATCCTGTCGCTTATGTCACTATCTATCTTCAGAAATTCGAATATTGGCAATCTGCCATGATACCCTGTGCCTCCGCAGGCGGAACAGCCCCGACCCTGGTAAAAAACCGCATCCTTGATTTTGTCTTTATCCAGTCGCAGACGCTCGATTACCTGCTCGCTGAGTTTCACAGGCTCTTTGCAACTTTCACATATTTTTCTGACGAGTCTCTGAGCAATAACAAGATTTAGCGCCGAGGCCAGCAAATACCGCTCAATTCCCATATTAAGCAACCGGCTTATTGCGCTTGGCGCATCGTTGGTATGGAAAGTGCTAAGCACCAGATGACCTGTCAGAGAGGCTTTTATAGCTATTTCAACTGTCTCTTTGTCACGGATTTCACCTATCAGGACTATATCGGGGTCCTGCCTTAAAATCGCCCGCAGGCACTTTGCGAAATCAAGGTCTATTTCGGGCTTGACCTGAATCTGGTTTATGCCGGCCAGGCGGTATTCGACAGGGTCTTCGACCGTGGTAATATTTTTCGTTGCGTCTTTGAGATAATTCAGCGCCGAATACAGCGTCGTGCTTTTGCCACTGCCGGTGGGTCCCGTAACGATAACTATACCGTGCGGCATGCTGAGCATCTGTTTCATCTCGTCGAGATATTTACTCTCAAGCCCGAGCTGGTCTATCTCATGTTTTACCGCAGCAGCATCAAGAATTCGCATCACGACTTTCTCGCCGTATATTGTCGGGATTGTAGAGACACGAACATCTATGCTTCTGCCTGCGATGCCCATTTTGAATCGTCCGTCCTGAGGAAGTCTTCGCTCGGCAATGTCCATCCGGGAAACTATTTTTATTCGGGCAACTACCGCAGCCTCCATCTTTTTCGGCGGCGGCACCATATCACGTAAAATACCGTCTATTCGCATACGGACAGCGGTGGAATGTTCCTGCGGTTCGATATGAATGTCACTTGCCCGGCTTTTGACTGCCTGGCCCATAAGTAAATCGACAAACCGAATCACCGGCGCCTTATTGGCAGCAGTCTCGCCGACCGTATCCGAATCGACCATCTCCTCCATAACGATGTCTTTTTCCCTCATCTCTATGTCTCCGACCTCGATTTCCACAAGGCTGCGAAGCTGCTGCTCATCGACATCCGAACCGTGATATATCAGTTCAATCGCCCGCAGTATTTCCTTGGGTGAACTGATGGCGGGCTTGATTTGACGCTTGAGTTTCAGTGTAACGGTATCTATCGCAATGACATTCAGTGGGTCGGCCATCACCACGACAATCTTGCCCTCTGACTCGCCGACTGCAACAAGGTAAAATCGCCTGGCAATGTTCTCCGGCAAAAGCCTGGCGATATTCATATCAATTATTTCGGCGCTGTTAAGCCCGTCAAAGCGGATGTACTCCATACCGAAGTGCTCGGCCAGAGCCGCAGTAATATCTTCGTCGGCGAGCTTTTTCTGCTGGAGCAGCACCTCACCAAGCCTGCCGCCCTGTTGCCGCTGCCTATCCAGCACATCTGCCAGCTCGTCTCTGTTTATAAGACCTTTCGAGACCAGCATCTCGCCGAAATAAGGACTCTCTTCGCTGCGGGGTACACCGCGCAGTGAGCTTCTTGCCTCTGCCACTTTTGTGATTGATTGTTCAGATTCCATCCGTATCTCACAGCTTAATACCACACCAGACAGGTATCACGCACTTGAAGTTAAGTTCATTACCCGCTTTCTATCAATAGTATAAAACAAAAATCGAAAAAGCAAAACAGCATATCGTAAATCGTCTGTCGTATATCGTTTGTATGAAGACTCCCGTAAGGGATGGCCAAGCCAATACCACATACGATTTGCGATATATAAGTAATTCGTACAATCTGGCCATCGAATTAACCTGTTTTTTGAGAAATCTCGCATTCAATTTACAATTTTTAATTGGCAATTTTCAATTTTCGATATACAATTTTGCATTGTTGCCGCGGATGTGGCGGAATTGGCAGACGCGCAGGCTTCAGGTGCCTGTGGGCTTACGCTCGTGAAGGTTCGACTCCTTTCATCCGCAATAAAAGGTCTTATAAAACACTCGTTTTCTGCAATATATTACCTATTGTAACATCCTGTTTTATCATTCTAACGAAAACTCCCCCAACAGGCCGATAAATGAGTATATGAGTATGTGAGTAAATGAGTAGATGGGCAGAAAATTAGTAACTCATACACTCATCAACTAATTTACTCATCTACTCTTTAATTAGGAGAAAAAATGGACGTTTTCAATATCCTTGCCGCGGTGAATCGAGCTGCGCAGGTGCATCCCGACACTGCACAGCAGTTAATCGCACCCATAGACTACCTTTGGGAACAAATAACAGCACTGAATGTGGTAGAATCGCTGACCTTTATATCATTCGGGGCGGTTTGCCTGTTTTATGGCTGGCGAGTGTTCAAAATCCTCGTGGTCATAAGTTTCGGACTTATCGGGCTGGTACTGGGAATGCTCGTTACCGAGAGATTTACCATACTGCACAACAGCCTTGCAGGCGGACTGATTGGTATGGGTATAATGACCGTGATGGCTATACCTCTTATGAAATGGGCTGTCAGCATCCTCGGCGCCGGCGCCGGCGGCGTCATTGCAGCGGGAATCTGGTACGCCCTCAACCTGGACCAGCATTATATGTTCGCCGGTGCACTGTCAGGTATTGTAGCTGGGGGAATGCTCTCATTTGTCGTATTTAAAGTGGCTGTGATGCTCTTTACAGGTCTGGGCGGCAGCACCCTTGTAGTAACCGGCCTGCTGGCACTTTTCTATATGCACCCGAGCACTACCAACCAGGTAAAAACGCTCGTGCTGGATAATAAATGGTTTATGCCGTTTATCATAATAATACCGACTATCCTGGGGCTGATGATACAAAATAAAATGGTAAAAGAAGCCAAAGACTGGAACCTCTGAGCGGACAGGAACAGCGCTCAGCGTACAGAATTTCTCGTCCTTCATCTCTCGTCCATCGTCCGTCTTTTCCTGCGAAGCAGGCCCGCAACAGCACCGATTCCCAGCAGAGCTATAGTTGCCGGCTCAGGCACTGCTGCTATATAATCCTGGAAATTGCCGTTGGAAAAGACCCGCAAATTTGCCTTTGGCCCGCTGCCGTTGAGCGAATAAAGCCATTCGTTGGCAAGAGAGTAATCGCCCGCCACTGTGAAGCTGCCGGTACCTACATCCCAGCCGGTCGGTGAAACAGGCAAGTCTTCTTTGATAATTTCCCAGATGGCTACTGCAAATGCAGCGGCTTCGTGGGAATTTGCTCCTGATTCCCAGGATGGGTCGTAATACCTTCCCCAGAGTTCTTCGATGTATTTAGCCCTGGTCAGACCCATAGAGCTGCCCGGCAGAGGACCTTCTTGTGTCGGCATAATATTGTACTGCACAGGCCAGGAAGGATATGGCTGTTCGGGCTCGATGCAAAAGCCGGTAATCAGGCCGTCAGACCAGTAACTTCCTTCGCCTGTTCCGCCCGTCTTGTTAAAAGTAACGACGCCGGCGTAAATGTAACCCGAGCCATAATCCGTCGTAATCGAAGCTATTTCACTTGCTCCAAAGCCGATATGCTGAATATCCACAGTGCCGACTATTGTAGCTTTAACAGCCGCCGGCAGTGTCATCATGGCTGCAAAAACAATAATTGTCAGTTTCAGCGACCTGTTCTTCATTGTATTGCCCCCCAAACAACAGAAGAAAATCAAAATTCAAAATTAAGCAGTCGTCACTAAGGAATTCCACATTTTTGATTTTGTATTTTTCCTACCCCATATACAAAGGCAATTTTATCATTTGGTGAATATGAAGTCAAGGATTTTCGCTTCTGCAACGCCGAAAAGAACTATGTGTTGCAGGATTTGTCTTTTTCAGCCCTGGGCGACGT
>CAZYWY010000003.1:0-19981 GCA_964651605.1 uncultured Pirellulales bacterium
CCCGTGCGAGCGGACTGCTGCGATTTAACTGTGCTAATCGAAATGGCTTCATATTTACTCGGCCTTCCAGTTCCAGGGCTGTACATACGCTCGGACTTTGTGCGAATTGGTCGAGCCTGTCTGTTTTACGCCGACAATAAAATGTGCCATGTCCCTGACGATGAAACTCAACTGCTGCGGGTCAACGGATTTGTCGCCCTGCACAGTCCAGATTGGCGTGTCATCGTAGTTGACCCCGTCGAGCGAGCCGTAGATGCTGATATTTACATTATCGGTGGGCGAGGCAGCGTAATCGAGCTCGACAACCAGATGAGCCCCCTCGTGACCGCCGGCTGCCAGAGCGACATCGCTTGAAAATGATTCGGTTGTACCCGACAATGTCACCCAGTCGTCGTCGCTGCCGATAATCTGGCTGACCGAGGCGAAGTTTCTGCTGATGGTAATCATAAATGTCTCCTTATATTGTTAAACCAGACTGATGCAAAGCTGTCCCGGCTCGAAATTGACAATAGCACCGGGTCCGACAACCAGATTCTGCTGGAGCTGGCCTGCCAGCAGCAGATGTCCTGCCTGTTGTGCATCGAACAGGCCGAAATGCGTAATTGTCCCCCAGTCGCCGCAGGCCATATCCAGGCAGATTCTTGTAACATTCGTCAGGCTGCCTGACTGCGGGTCTGTCCAGTCCGCCGATGTTGTGGCGTGCCTGTGATAGCCGCTGCCGGCTGGTTCGCTGAAGTTGTCACCATCCTGGCCGGGCGGACTGCTCGACAGTGCCAGATATAAATTCGGCGGCGAATAGACCGCCCTGCCGAAAATATGACTGATTATTTTGTCCTTCAGATAATCCGTGAAAAAGCCCATTTGACAGCCTTTCTTTGGAGATTTGAAATTTGAAATTTCAAACGCGAGATTTATTTTCAGTTCGGCGTTCGGCTGATGCTGCCGGCGTCCTCATCCGGCGTAAGCGTCAGAATCGCCGTGCAGCCGTCATCGTCGTAATATGTGATTTGACCGCTGATTTTGTCCTGAATCGCTCTGCCAGCCAGCAGTTTTTCGGCGGTTATGACGCCGCTGCCTAAATAAATTTGTCTGCTGTCGGCGATTTCATCGCCGGCATCGGGGGCGGCACCAGACTGAGCGAAAATCACAATTTTATATGTGCCTTGCGGAATATCGGCGGGCAAATCTGCAGAATAGAGCGAGCCGAATTTGTCGGTCAGAGCTATTGCGTAATTGGCAATGTCTCTGCCCTGCTGTCCCCATTCCTCAAAGACTCCGCCCTGCGGATACCATACCCGACACAGCCGGTCTCTAATTATAGCATAAAGCGTACTGCCCGATGTATAATGTGCGTAAATTTCGTTAGACATATTACTATTTTACCTTTCACACTTTTTTTCACCCCGGCAATAAATGCCGGGGCTTTTACCTTTCGCACTTTTACAACTTTCTATGCTTCTTCGCTCCAAGTGCCGTGCTTTGCCGTTACGACCCAGTTGTGGTCTGCATCCGCCGCCAGTGACAGTGACGCACCGACCGCGTTTGCGTATTTGTACTTTCCGGTCGTCTGGCCGCTGTCGTCCAGAATCGCAGCCTCACCCGGGTCGATGCGAAGCTCCTGAGCCGTTACAACCGCAAAATCCAGAATCGTCCCAGCCGGCGCCGATGCAGGCAGAAGCAGCGTAACGGTCGAAGATGCTCCGTTGTTGGTGTGAACGCTGCCGGACTGAGCAGCTTCAAGCTCGTCATCAGCGGTATGTGCCTCTATTATCTTTTTTATACCGCCTGCGGGATACGGCATCACGAAATTATGCCCGCCTCTGCAGTCGGTTATGGAGCTGATGTCACCGTCTGAGGTTTTGACGATTGCCAGCCTTATATGCGGCGTGGTTGCCATATCGGGAAAGGCTGTGTAATTGTCGGTTACAAGCTCGCCGCCGGCAGTAAGATACACGTAGATATTATCCTTTTCGTCGGCCAGTGTGCTGCTGCTCGAGCCTTCAAACTGGACAAGCTCTGTCCCGTTCCAGAAGGCGCCGGGCTTTACGCCGATGTCCAGTCCGCCAACGTCATAGACCCGCAGCTCGTTTGCCCTGCGAAATGCCAGAATAAGCCGGTAAAGCATCCTGCGAAACTGCAGATAATACGGCACCTGCCCGGTCGGTATATACTCGATGCCGGTGGCGGAATCAGACTGGATATTAAGAAGCTCCTGGTCATTTGGATATATTTCAGACATAAAATGTCCCTCACAATTATTTAAAGTACCTTCAAAATCATTTGATTGTTCAGACTATTATAAAAATCGACCTCAAGACCAGCCGGCGGAGCTGCTGCGGATGTCACCGCAATCGGCTCGGTCAGCAGCGGTTCGGACATATTGCCAAGCTGGTCGGTAAAAACCAGTGCGAATCTGTACAGCCCGGCAGGCATCGGCTCGCTTTCCCAGACGATTGCGTCGGCGTCAAGGCCGAACTCGCCCAGGCCGAAACAGCCGCAGCCCAGCCCCACCGCAGCCGAACCATCCCAGCCGAAATCGCTGCGTCCGAACCTGCAAAGCCCGAAGCCGGTCTTGCTCTGCCAGAACGGCCAGAGCGGAATAGGCAGGTCGTTGAGCGGACGCTCGTAATTGACATAGCTGCCGACCAACGCCGAATAAATCTGCAATGTCCCGCCGGCGGAAAACTGCTGGCTGCGAATAATCTTCAGCCGAACTCGGCCTGTACCGCTGTATGACCCGGCAAGCTCGGCGGATAAATCCAAATCGGCATCTTCGGGCTTGACCGCAAAGACCTCGATTGCAGCAGGTGAAATATGACAATCCGGCACAGGCACAAGCAGCCGCCGCTGAGCGGGGCTGGTCGTGACGCCGGCGAATCTGCCTACGACATAGACCTGGTGGTACAGTTCCTCGAACGCCGACCGCCAATGTACGACTGCCCAGCGGGGCGAAGCGGCGGATTCACCGTCAGCACAAATACCAGCCGGCAGCACATACGCCCTGACCGAAGTTATTCCATTGCCGATAAGTTTCATCTACTTTCGCACCTTTCTAATCAAGGCAATAAATGCCGGGGCTTCTGGTTTGTTATTTTTGCCAATAAATGGCGGGGCTTCTGGTCAGACAAGCTGAGTGTAGGCAATTTCATAATCAGCTCCCACCCCGGCCCCGTCGCAGCTTCGCTGTGTGATTTTGAACGAATCTAAGCGGAGGTTCTCAAATGTCCCGTCATCGCTTGAAGCCAGGCTGTGCGTTTTGCCGTCCAGTAATTGCTCGATTGAGGCGATAATTCCGGCAAGCTCAGCGTCGCTTTTTGCCCGTAGATGTCCTGCCTGGCGAAGTTTTCTGCCCCTGCTGCCCAAATCAATGCTCAGGATGCCGTCAAGCCCTGCTGCCGAGCTTTCGATGACACTTCGTCGAATGCTCTCGACCGTGATAACGGGACTGTCGTCCCCGAAAATCCGCTGATTGTCAAGTATAACCGACATAGTGACACCTCTTAGTCTCGCACGAGTCTGCCGGACGAGCCGGTTTTGGTTATGCCCGACTGTCCCTGCGATACGGAATTCAGACACAGTCTGATTCTGTTCTTGGCCGCCAGGCAGAGTTTTTTATAATGGAGTGATTTGCTCCAGTAATCCTCGCCGCCGGCTCCGGAGGCGAGCGTAGCATAGACGCCGCTCAGCACCGAATAAACCGCCGCCTGCCTCAGTACCGAGGCATCGAGAATATCTGCAGCATCGTAAGGCGAGTCGGGCTGACCCGGTAACAATCCGAACTGTGCGGTCAGCTCGAAGGCGGCCTCGCCGGCCTGCGGGGCATAAGTGCCTATACGCCAGGACAAATTGTCACCCGCAGGCGGCGGCACAGGCGTCTGCTGCGAATCGGACCGCAGCACCGAGACAACGAGTTGATTAGTCGAGACAACCGAGACGATTTCATACGCACCGTCGGGCGAGCCGGTCTGGCTGCGAAGGTAGATCACGCCGCCCGGCCCGATGCCCGCTGCGACAAAATCCGCATCGTCCGCAACAAAATCAGTCCCCTCCAGTGTCCCGCCCGCACCCTCGGCGAGAACCTGGCTGAGTGGGTAAAGCCTGCCGAAAAGAGCCGGCTCGTATTTGAGAATATTCGCATCGTTCGAGAAAGTAAGCATATTGCTCCTTTTAGTTTTAGTTTTGAGTTATCGAATTATCTCACTAAAAATCAACTCAACACTTAAAACTCATAACTCAAGACTTACGTTGTTGAAAGTCCACGAATAATACCGTGGGCGGATTCGTTGCGAAGCTCCAGCGTATATTCGCCGATTAGCTCGCCGCACTCGTAATCGCCCGTGCTGGCAAGCGGCTTGAAGTGGAAGCTACGACCGGCCAGAGGTAGTACGCTGATTCGCGATGAATCCAGCAACAGTACGGCATCGGCGGGCATCCAGCGAGTGGTAACGATTCTGCAGACGCCGAAGTCACTCTGATAGACGCTGACGATGTCACTGAAGGTCGTATCGTCCGGGGCGTAGCTTCTGCCAGCCGAGCAGAACGAGTTGATTCTGCGTTTCTGGAAGCCGCCGGTAACAATCAGGTCAACTCCTGAACTGCTGCTGCCCCAGATTTGCCTCAGGACGTAATTGAGTTTGGCCTCGTCTAGGTCGCCGCCGGACGGGAAGCCCGAATCGCCGGTATGAAAGACGTTGGCCGCCAGATGCTTGATAATGCCCTTCATCGTTCGTCTGACGGAGTCACTGCCCTGCGGATTTGCTGCGGGCTGGCCGCCGTTGATGACGGTATTTTCGAGGTCGCGGAGCAGTTCACGCAGGCGGAGCTGCTTCTGATAGTCGAGTTCGTCGTCGAGTGACAACTGGCTTGCCGCCATATCCGAGCCGGAGACCTCGATTGATGCGGTGAAAATTTGCGTGTAGTTGCCGCACCGTGTCCTGCTGGTAAATCGGCCTGTCGGCTTGTCGTCGCCTTCGAGTGCTGCGTTGCCGAGGATGTTGATGATTTGGTCGTCGGCCAGGTCTTCTGCGGTTGTGCCTGCGTAGCCGCGAACAACCGTCAGGGTGTTGCCGTCGATGCCGGTAACGAGCATCAGCTCTTTGCTGCCGGCGATTTGGATTTGGTCGCCGCTCCGGAATCTGCTGCCGGTATCGACCACGAAGCTCGTGTCAACATCCGGGTCGGTGAAGGTGCTGTCGTTGACTGCGTCACGGTTGGGCTGCAGGATGTCTTCGAGCCATTCATGATGCGTGCTGCGTGCCTGCCTGAACGGGTCGCCAAGAGCGTCCAGAAGCGGCGTCTCGTAAGGCGAAATGATGCCGATTAAATCGCTGACGTCTTCTGCCAGTTCGGGCAGATTTGTTCCTGCTGAATAAGTTGCTTTGCCTGTAAATGCCATAATTGTCCTTTCTTTTAACCTTTCACACTTTTGTTGCTTTTCTAATCCCGTCATAAAATGGCGGGGCTAACCATTCTGTATTCTGTCTTCTACAAGTAGTTTCTTCTTATTTTCAGATACTCCTGCAGGTCTTTTCTGTTGCCTGTGGCGGCAGCTTTGCCTGCTGCTTTGGCCATGACCGTAGCGGCATCGTCGCCTCTGCTGCGAACACCTGCTGTTCTGGCCGGAAAAACGCCTGCCGAGCCGCCCGATGCGAACAGATGCGATTTTTCCCTGCGAAGCTGCCTGATGCAGCCGTCCACGTCACCGCCGTCTTTTAGTCTGCTTTTAGCAAGCAGCAGTGCCGACTCGATGTCACTGGCACCGGCCTCGGTGAGCCTGCGGAAAAGCTGCTGTTCGAGTGTTACATCGCTGAGTTTTGCGTTAAGCTCCGCCGCCTGCGTTTTGGCTGCCGCAAGCTGGTCGGTAAGCTCCTGTATTGTTTTCTGCGATTCGTCCATTATGCGTTGCCTTTCTTACTTTTCACACTTCTTTTGCTTTTTTACTTTCCATAGTTTTCCAGTTCGGCCAGAGGATTGGCAAAGACGATTTCGATGTCACGCTCAGCCGGGCTGGTCGGATAGACCCCTGCCATATCGAGCATCTCAAGGACGAGCGAACAGATTTTTTTCAGGCCCTGTCCGTAGGTGAACTGCTTTCGCTGGTTTCTGCTGAGCATCCCCATCATTGTCAGCCGCAGTGCCGTCGCACTGGTGAGGTTGCCGATTCTGTTCTGCAGCAGGCCGGCCACGATGGGCGTGACACCGCTGGTTTTGTCCATTGCCTCTCTGATTTCTGCGATGTGCAAATCCTCGCTGGGCGATGCACTGTCGCCGCCGAACTCCTCGATTGAAGCATCGGGATTGTCGGTGTACCACATTCTGCCGGGCGAGACGGGCTTGTCCTCGAAGCCCTCGATTCCTCTGCCCAGATACATTTTGAACGACTGGAACGTGATTCTGCTGGCCCGGTCGGACAGCCGCGTGTTCAACTCATCCTGCAGAGCAACCAAAGGCTCGACGTCACTTAGCCCTTCGTAGAAATAGGGCTGGGCGATATTCTGGATATGTACCAGCGGAATAAAGCCCCAGGGATTTTCGCCCTGTTCGGTTAGAATTTTGTCCTCGTACCTCTGCCAGGCGGTCGGGGAGATGATCTCGGTAACCGCAGCTTCGTCCCGCTGCCTGGCCGTTCCTGAGCCGACAAGCCGGGACAGGAATGTGCTTTTGCCGGATATGGAATTTTTTTTCTGATAAAAATGCTGAACGTAACAGTTGATTTTTTTGTAGTCGTTTTCATCCAGGACAGGCAATGCTCGCGGAGCTTCTATCAGCTCCATGCCGATTGTCGAGACGATTTGTAACACTTCATCGAGCGCACCTGCCGGCGAGGCACGCCCTGCGGACGTTTGAAATGAATAGGGAGGTAACATTTGTGTTAGCTGCCGGCCGGGTCTGACAAGACAATCGACAAAGCCATAGATACTGCCGAGCACTGCCATATCCTGGAGAAAACCGATGGCGCCGTTGGCCGAAAATAATGCCTTTATAATGGCGGAAACTTCTGCACTTTTCTGCTGGTCCGACGCCGTGCTGACAAAATCTACTGGCCTGCCAAAAAGAAAATCCACAATAGCGTTGATTCTCCAGCCTATGTCGTTTTCGATTACCACTTCCTTGCGTGCGATGTCACCGACTTCGCGTACGCCGCCGTTGATTGACCCGTTTGTATAGACCAGGCCTGTAATGCGAGTCGGCAGGCCCGCTTCCTGTGCCTGAATATACCGCCTGCCGTTGCGGGAATACGCTGTACCGCTCTGCTCGACGGAAGGATTGCTGTAGTAGTTCCATAGCCGGTTATAATGTCTTGCCAGGCTGGGCCAGTGGTTCTCAACAAGCCAGTCGATGAATTCATCTGCGATTTGCGGGTCGCTAAATATTTCTGTCCGGTATGCCATATTATGCTTTTCTCACTTTTCTTACTTTTTACTTTTGCATTTTTTACTTTTTTTTCTTCTGCACTTTTAATCGTGCCTCTACCTATAGAAAAAAAACCACATGTTTTTTGCAAAAAAAGTGAATAAAGTCACCATATCCAAATCTGGTAAGTCCAGCATTGACAGGTAATTATAAAATTTTCAAAAAATTTAATTTTTCCTTGGGGGGTGGTACGTTTTTGATTGATTTTGTTGAGCTAATTTGAGAATATATAAGCAGTTACAATGCCGAAGGTCATTATGAATTCGTGCAATAATAGACCGTTTAGATCGCTAATTGTGGTGTCAATAACGCGAATATATTTGGGAGATTTTAGGAAAGGGGAAATTATGACTTCCGCACAAAAAACACTAATTACTGCTATCATCGTACTTGCAATTGTTGGCATCGTCATGGCTGCGGGTCGAGTCATTCAGCCGGATTCGACGACCCAGCCTGCTATCATTCGCCCGAATAATCCGCAGCCCGTCACTTCTGTCAGAACTGCTGAGCCATTATGGCTGAGCAAATTTGAAGGCAAATTGGTCAGGGTAACATTTGCCGAGACCCCGCCTGACCTGGACAAGCAGTTCACCTGTCCGCTTATCAAAGTCGAGCAGACCGGCATCGTGCTGCGATTCGGCAATCAACGCCAGCTTTTCTTCCCGTACAGCAATATTATCTGCGTTGACCCGATGTAACAGGTGTGATTCGGCAGGACTTTTTACAACTTTTCTCCCTATGGGATGCCATAGGCATTACTTTTTCTCTTCTGCGTCCTGCCTCTGCAAAAGCTGAATAATGTCAGCCTTGCTCGGCAGCGACTCCAGCGAGCCGAACTTCGTGCAGGCCAGCGCCCCTGCCGCCGACGCAAAAACCACCGCCCCTTTAATATCATCCCGCACGGCGTAATAGGCCGATAAAGCCCCTGCGAACGCATCGCCGCTGCCGGACTTGTCCACCAACTCGACCTCATAGCCGTCAATCCGCTCGACCGAATCTCTATCCAGCACTACTGAGCCTCGCCTGCCCATAGTAACAATCGCACAGCCTACCCCGCGTGCAACCAAATCAGAGGCAATCAGCCTGGCACGATTAAAATGAGCCGCTGACTGCTCGGTCATATCCGCCGCCTGGTCGAGATTCATCAGCAGCACATCAGCCAGAAAATACTCCGCAGGCAGCTCATCCAGAGGCAGCGACCTCTGAAGAAGCCCGCCTGACGGATTCAGAATCACCCTTCTGCCGTGTATTTTCGCCAGCCGAACCGCCCGGACTATCGCCTCAGCAGGCAAAGAACCCTGCAGCATACAGACATCCGCCTGGGCAATCACCGACTCTGCTGTGTCAATGTCTCTTGCAGTCAGCGAGCCGTTTGCACCGTTATAATAACAGACAGCGTTCTCGCCGTCGTCATTGACCAGCGTCAGATTCAGTGCGGTATTTTTCACCGCTGCCGAGCTGAGATGGCAAAGGTCAATATCGTACTCTTCGAGCCTTTCACGGACATAATCAGCCAGGGTATCACCGCCGAGCCTGCTGACCAGATGCACCTTGCAGCCGCAAAGACAGGCCTGTACCGCCTGTAGCGGCCCAGCCCCCGCCCTGATTGGCTGACGGGAACTGAGCACATCGTATGGTTATTTCGACCACTGTCCCGCCGATTATGACGATTTCTGGTATCCTTACCGAGTCCATTAGCTCCCCTTTTACCATCCTCTAAGTTTGTATTGTTCAATTATATATGGAACAAAAAGATAAAAAGTTGGTATCGCAGCCAAGACTGCTGACAACAGAGCAACAATTTTGTCTTTATCAAATATTATCCCAATAATTCCAAATAGCAACACTACCGGCGGTCCGAAAACCCACAAAGTTCCTGACAAATACCCCCCTTTCGTAGGCAAAAGTAATACAACATAAAGTATATAACGTACAATCAGCGACAGACCTGCTAATACAAAGAATATTGCTGAAATCTTGCCGTATCACATAGCTCCCCTTTAACCCAGATAATAGGGTATGCCTTGCCTGTAAGTCAGGCGTACGAGCTTTTCATCGTACCTTCATTCCTCAGTCGTAATTGTCCGGTAATATTCAGCATTTGTCAAATTGAAAATCGTACCTTTCACACCTTTCTCACTTTTTTCACTTTTCTTACCTTCTTACCTTTCTTAGCGTGTTTATGAAAAGGCTTTCGTGTCATTTCGACCAGAGTGATGCGAAGCATCGCGGAGCGGAGAAATCTGTTTTTATTAGATTCCTCGACTCGCCTTGCGGCTTGCTCGAAATGACTATGGGCGGCTTTGCGGCTCGCTCGAAATGACAAACTTGTCTTTTCTTACATTTTACGCCTTTCTAACTTTTCTTACATTTCTAACTTTTTACACCTTTCACATTTTAGTATTTATATAACTTTGCACATAATTTCATAATAATATAAATTTTATATCATATAAAGTTATATATATACAAAACTTACACATACTCTATATTTTTCTTTTAATTTTTTCGTTGACAAAATTAACCTATAAGATGAAAATATACATATAGTTGTGTGTGTATGCAACTAATATATATAATATGACATTAATAAGATAAATAATAGGATTTTGTATCCTGCATTATGATTGAAAGGCCTATAACAATTCAGAAAGGCCGACAAAAGCTGGAAATTGCACGAGACAGATTGCACCTAATTGTCGGCAAAGACAAGGAAATTTTAGCCGCTTACCTTGATGGCCAGAGCCTTCGGCATATCGCCAGGCTCTCAGGCATTACCAGACCCGCCCTGCACCGAAAACTGCGAAAGCTCATCACCGCCCTTTCGGGGCCGCCCGCCGAAAAATACCTGCTGACACTGCACAACCGCCACAAATTCAGCCCAGCAGAGCTTTATATCGCCCGCGACAGGCTGCTCTTGGGGCTTTCATTCAGAGAAATCGCAACAAAAAGAAAAATCACTTTTTACCGCAGCTACCATACTGTCTGCAAAATAGAAAGGAGACTCGAACAATGCAAACGTACACAATCTCGAAGGACATTCAGCCCGGCAACCAGGAGCAAATCAGCGAAAAGGCCGCCTGTGCCGGCAGGCTGTTCGGCCTGACACGTCAGCAAATCCAGAATCGAACCATCAGCTACCGTGCCGAACTGGACATCAGGCCGGGCGATATTGTCTATATCACAGGCGCATCGGGAGCAGGCAAAAGCATCGTTCTGCGTGAACTGGAAAAGGCCGTCCCAGCAGAACAACGGGTCAATCTCGTTCAGCTCCAGCCGCCCGCCGGCCTGTCGGTCATCGACTGCATCGACGCCCCAACCATCGCCAGTCTGAAAATCCTCTCGCTGGCCGGCCTTGCAGAGACCTACTGTATCCTCAACAGCCCGGCGAATCTTTCCGACGGCGAGAAGTACCGCTTCAAATTGGCTCTGGCGCTGGCGGCGAAAAAACAGTTCATCTTCGCCGATGAATTCTGCTGCAGCTTAGACCGTATAAGCGCATCGGTAATAAGCTGGCGAATCCGCGAATACACAAGAAAAACCGGTACAACTTTCATACTGGCCGGTGCACACGAGGACATCCTGTCTGATTTACAGCCCGACATCCTTGTAATTATAGACCTGACAGGTCTGATAGAAATTCAATATAAAACTATGGAGCGAAAATGTGCTGTATCAGCATTGACAAAGTGACATTGCCGAAAGCGGCAAGGTATCTGCAAATCGTACCGGGCAACGCCGATGACTATTACAGGCTCGCCAGATGGCACTATCGCAACAACGGCTTAATCGGGCCTTACGCTGCGATTTACAGCCTGCGTCAGTCGGACGATTGCCCCGGCACCAACGCAGGCCGGCTGGTCGGAGTCATCGTCTATACAATGCCAACAACAGGCTGCTCGGCAAGGGACATCGCAACGGGCGGCTTCATCAGCGGGCTTTCCAGAGCCGACAGAATCGCCCTGCTGAACAGGCATTTTCGCAGAATCAGCAGAGTCATAATCGAACCGCGATATCGAGGCTGCGGGCTTGCATCCATCCTCGTGAAAAATACTATGCCACTCCTAAATATCACTTACATCGAGGCTCTGGCGGCGATGGGCAACTTCAACCCATTCTTTGAAAAGGCCGGGATGTCACCATATCCGCAGACTATTCCGCAGCGAAATATAATGCTGCTCGAAGCGCTGAGCCTGGTTGGAATAGAGCAGAATATGCTCGATGATTCTCAGGCGGTGCAGCGGAAATTAGCCAATCTGAGCAGCAGCGATAAGAGCTTTATTGACAGACGGATACGAAAATTTACAGAAGCATTCGGCAAAAGAAGATACCTCGACGACAGCTCGCAGCGAACAGCCTGGATTCTGTCAAAATTGTCGCTCCCGCCGGTCTATTATATCTGGTTTAATCCTGACAAAAAAGTGTGAAAGGTGAGAAAGTATGAAAAGTGAGAAAAGTGACAAAGGTACAAATCTGCGGGAGATTCCGCTAGAGCAGTTTATTCCGCATCCGGCTAATCCGAACAAAATGAGCAAATCGGCGTTCGCAAAGCTGGTCGCCAATATCAAAAAGACCGGCCTGTATGAGCCGGTCGTTGTCAGGCCGGTCGGTGACAAATTTCAGCTCATCAACGGCCACCACCGCATCGAAGCCCTGAAAAAACTCGAAGCAAGGACCGCCTCGGCGATTGTCTGGGAATTGGACGATGCAACGAGCCTTACTCTGCTGGCCAGCCTGAATAGACTGACCGGAAGTGATGTGCCGGAAAAAAAGAGCAGGCTGTACACTGAGCTGCTGGCGAATTATTCGGCGAAGGACATTGCGAAGATTCTGCCCTGCCCGGCGGCGCAGATTGAAAGGCTCGCTGCTGCGAAGCTGCCCGATGTGCCGGCGCCGGCGGTTGTTATGCCTGATGCGATGGTGTTTTTTCTGAGCGGTGAGCAGCGGGCGATTGTGCAAGATGCCCTGGCGAAAGCAAAGTGCGAAGGCCAGAAAGGTGAGAAAGGCCAGAAGAGTGCGGCGAAAAAGAACGCAGCAGCCTTGGCGCTGCTGGCGGAAAATTACATCGACGCAGGCAAAGTGAGAAAGGTAAGAAAAGTGTGAAAGGCAAGACAATTATGAAGAGCAAACTAAGTCATCGTCAAAAGGCAGTGCTGGATGAATTGTTTGCGGGCAGCCAGAGCCAGCAGCAAATCCTCGAAAAATATGGAGTCACGAAGTCCGAATTTGAAAAGTGGCTCAGCCAGGCCTCTTTCAGTACCGCTCTGCAGATGCGTATCGGCGCCGAATATCTGACTTCTGCGGTGCTGCTTGCCCGCTATGCTCCGGTTGCGGCGGCCAGGCTGATTGTCCTGACCGATTCGGACAAGCCGGAAACTGCCCGGCGGGCGTGTCTGGATATAATTGGGACCGGCAGCGGCAATGTAAAAGCAGAACCGGACCTGCAGGCAGATTATGCGGCGATGTCGGATGAGCAGGCCTGCCGAATTCTGGCAGTGCTGGCGGAAAAAAATAATGTTGAAAAATAAATTGCAATGAGATAAAAGAAATTTATGGGAAATCAGCAGGACAATGCAGTTGCTTACGTAACGCCCGACAAAAACGGCAATACAGCGGGCTTTTCGCTGTTGCGAAGCACCGAGGGGAAAATCCTCCTGACAGGGGCAGCACTGGCGGCGATGTATCTGGCGTATCTGGCGATGATGTTCATCACCTCCCCTGGAAAGGCACAAATTTACATCGCCCTGACCGCTGTCGAGCTGATGGTCGGCAGAGCGGCGGCGATGGCGTTCGGGTATTCGATGTTCCTCGGACACGATGTAGTCATTCCGATTGTGATGGTGGTCGAGACGATTTTTGTGCTGATGTTTTACCCGCTTTTTGTGCTTAGCTGCCGACAGCTTCGGGTGCTTAGGCCGATTCAGCGATTCTTCGAAAAAATCCACAAACAGGCGGTAAAAAAGGAGGATTTTGTCCGCAAATACGGGCTGCTCGGCCTGTTAGCTTTCGTCTGGTTTCCGCTGTGGATGACAGGCCCGGCGGTCGGAAGTGCCATCGGATATCTTATCGAAATGCCCGCACACAGAAATATAACCGCAGTGCTGGGCGGGACTTATGTGGCGATTATCTGCTGGGGGCTTTTGCTGCACAACTTCGACGAGCAGTTGGCAGATTACGGCTCGTATGCGGTGATGGTGCTGACGGCGGCGATTATCGGGGCGGTCATAGCTGGCCATCTGCTGGCAAAGGCAAGAAACCGCCGCTTGCGACGGCATAAGAGCTGATTGAGGGCTATCGGGGCCGTATAACGGGGGCTATTGGTATGATTTATCCGCTATGCAGAATCATCACGATAATTCCCACCCCCAGGGCAATGACGATGAGCATAATAATAAACTCGACACGGTTCATAAGCAAATAACCTCAGATTGTTGATGCAATCATAAAATAAACACAAGGGGCGGATTTTACCTGAACAATTTATCGGCTGTCAATTGTGGTAACTACGTAATTTTTCAAATATTTTTCTTAAAAAATCAAGAAAAAAGTCATTATGATAGAGCTTTCAAATATTCAAAAGGCATCGGGAATTTATCAGGCACTGCGAAGGACGGCACCAGCCTCAAGAGAGGCACTTAAAAATTATATTAAGGTATTTCTGGGTCTGGAAATACCGGCTCAGAAAATCTGTCCCGACCACAACAGCCCGCTGGACTATCTGTGGCACAGTTATTCGGCCAATCATCCCGGCCTTGCACGAGCGGCAAGCGACGAGCGACGAATCAATGCCGACTGCATCGTCTGGGCGAACCGAGCGGGCGGCAAGACCGCCCTGGCGGCAGCGGCGAGCCTGCTTGACGGCCTGTTCTGCCGAAACTGCCAGGTGCGAATCCTCGCAGGCTCAGGCGAACAGGCGGGCAGGCTGTACCAGTATTTGCTGGATTTTATCAACGGCGGATTTTCGGTGGCTCTGGCAGAGCCGGCTCTGCGAAGTAAATGTCACTTCATCGGAGGCAGTACGGTCGAAGTGCTGAATCAGTCGCCGGCCAGCGTCCGGGGCCAGCACGTCCAGAAGCTGCGATGCGATGAGCTGGAGCTGTTCGAGCCGCAGGTCTTCGAGGCGGCAAGATTCTCGACAAACAGCAAAGAAGGCATACCGGCGGCGATGGAGCTAATCAGCACGTTCCACAGGCCAGGCGGACTGATGCAGAAGGTGCTGGCTAACGCCAAAACCGCAAATGTGCCGGTCTTTAAGTGGTGTATGTGGGAGGTAATTGAGAAATGCACCGACAGAAATTGCTCAACCTGTCCGCTGGCAGCCGACTGCGGCGGGCGTGCGAAAAACGCAGCGGGCTATCTGAAAATCGACGACTGCATCACAGCGATGCGGCGAAGCAGCAGAGCAGCCTGGCAGGCGGAGATGCTCTGCAGGCGGCCGGTCGTGGCTGATGCGGTCTTCGATGAGTTCGACCCGGCTGTTCACGTCAGGGCGGTTGAGTTCGCTCCGAATCTGCCTTTGTACCGCAGCATTGACTTCGGATTCGTCAATCCGTTTGTTTGTTTGTGGATTCAGGTCGATGACGCAGGGCTGGTGCGGGTGGTCGATGAATACGTCCGCACAAGGGCAACGGCGGCGGAGAACGGCAGCGAAATCATCGCTCGAACGCCGATTCCGCAGGGACAGGTGGCAGGGACATTCTGCGACCCGGCTGGTGCGGCGGCACAGGATGTCAGCGGCTCAAGTGCGGTGCAGCAGTTGCGGTCGCTGGGCATCGGCCTGAAGTATCGGCGAAGTTCGATTTTGTATGGGCTGGAGCTGATTCGGCGGGCGATTCGCAATGGGCAGGGGCAAAGCAAGCTGGTGATTTCGCCGCGATGTACAAGGCTAATCGAGGCGCTCCAGTGTTACCATTACGGCCCGACGGGCGAACTGGGCGAGTTGCCGGTCAAGGACGGGGTGTACGACCATCCTGTGGATGCGTTGCGTTATTTTTTTGTTAATTACGTTCGGCCGGTCAAATCTTCCAGCCGGCTGTATTAAAAAAATGGCTGTGAGATTTTAAACTCGCAACCTTTTCCTAAAAATATGAAGGAGAATTTTAAAGCCATAGCACTATGGCTACTATGTACCTGCAGTGCCAACCTGCCCTGCCGGCGTTTTTTTTGCATAACTATATAGCTATTACGCCCGAATCTTATACAGGTTCAACTACTAATAAAAATTCTCTGGTTTTTTTCCAGATAATCCAGCAGCTTACGGCAGCTTTTGCCGATAATTCCAAAAAAGACGAAATTTTCGATTGTACGTTCGGATAATCAGTATGGTTAATCACATAAAAATGTTAGTTGTCTTTGTGGCGGTTTTAACAGCAGGCTGTATGACAGAGCCGGGCAGAAATATCAGGGGCGATGATGCGAATCGGCCTTTGACCGGCAGCAGGCTCGCCAGGAGCGCATATAAAGCATTGCTTGACCCGCAGACATACATTCCTGCCGCCGGGGCGATTGTTGTTGCAACAGGCGGATGGGACAACAAAATCTCCGACTGGGCGAGCGAACGAACGCCCGTCTTCGGCTCACAAAGTGCAGCTAAAGACGCTTCGGATGGCCTGCTTTGTTTTCTGGCAGGCGAAACTATTATAACGGCACTGGCTACCCCCAGCGGAAACAGCTCCGAGCAGTGGGCAATCGACAAGGCAAAGGTGCTGGGCGTGGAGGGTGCTGCTTTCGGGGTCAATTCAATGGCTACAACTTTGCTCAAGGACGCCACCGCTCGTGACAGGCCAAGCGGCGACGGGCAGTGCTTTCCATCCGGACACTCATCAGGGGCCTTTGCTGCTGCGACGCTGTCTAACCGCAATCTCGAACAGGCAAATATGCCGGAAGGACTCCGCAGCAGTCTGCAAGCCGGCAATATTATACTGGCCGGCGGAGTGGCCTGGGCAAGGGTCGAGAGCAAGGCACACTACCCAACGGATGTCTTAGCCGGGGCTTCACTGGGACATTTTTTGTCGGCCTGGATATATGATGCCTTTTTGAATCAGCCGAAGTATAAAAATGTCGGGCTGGCGATTCTGCCCTACGAGCGGGGTGTAGCAGTCAGTATAACAATCCGGTATTAAAAGAAAAACGGCGTAGTTATTTGAACCACGCCGTTTTATTTGGTTTCGTTGTGTTAAATTTTATTTCTGATTTACGCAAATTTACGCAGTTTCAGACCTGTTACACAAAGACCGAGAAAGCCAAGCAGAACCGCACCTGGAACCGGCACCGGAGTAAGGATGTTTGTTGTAGCAGTAAATTTGGATTCTGTCGTATTCCGTTCCGCGAAGAACAAATCGAAATCATAATCCTGACCCGGATTAAGCCCCAGAGAATCAAGATTGATTGTCCCACTTTCCGCAGGATGTACACCACCGAGGTCAAAAGCAAGTTTATTATCTATAAAGACCCAGACGTCATCATCACCGGTGAAGTTGAAAAACTGCCCAGATTGATAAGTAAAAACCGTATGCAATTCCATAGTGAAATGATAGTTGTGGCCGGAATTATTATAATTTCCAAACCCCTGGCCGTCCAAGGGGTAGAAAGTATTATCGCTGAAGACATAATAGCCGGAAGCATCTTCGGTGAATACCAGCGAACTTTCTATAGTCTTGTTGTAGCTGGAGTTGTCATTATACCACATATTAAAATAGGATGCGTCGTGAGTCGTTTTTGTACTTGCACTATTATTACCCCCGACATATACCGGTTTTCCGTCTGAACCTAATGTAGCTGCAACAATCCCGTCATCGTCATATATTCTATTATATTGAAAATCGGGATGAGTGTAGTAACCGGAAGGTATGCGCGAAGTCCAAGTACCTGTGCCAAGAAAATCCCGGTAGGTAACGGGCAGAGTGATTGTATCGCCGAAATCGGCCTTTGCCAACGGCATTGAAACCATCGTAGTCATACACAACACCAGTAATGTCAATAATAACTTTTTCATTGTTTAACTCCCCTTGCTTAAATTTTAATACTCACAATAAAAATTTCCCTCTATATACATTACCCAATATCTCATTTTGACACTTTATCTAATATCCTATTTTAACAATTCTATCATATTTTAAATTAAAATGGAAACAAAAATATCTCTAATTGTATAAAATTTACAAAAAAATGTGGATTTTACATCGAATCTTGATTTATCACCTATCCAGCCTGTATCGCAATAAGTGCATTTTGGGATATTGGGCAATATATTTCAATAAGAAAGTGGAAAAATAGGGAATGCTTAGGTGAAGACACCCTAAAAATCAGCCGATATTGCCAGTGCGGACGAGCAGGAAATGAGATAACCCAGCAAATTGCTGCGACAGTTTCCATCTTGCCCAGCCAGGCAGGATGGGAACTGGCGGGCAGCAAGTCAAAATCCACTTCAAGAGCAAATAATTAACAAAGCCACAAGCGGGACAAAATTAAAAACTATGAAAAGAATCTTGTAAAACCCGAGGAAGCAATAAATTATGACGTTGAAGGAGTCCCTGCTGAAGTGATACCACCTGCTGTGCATCTTATAGACCCAGTCGGCGGCGAAGGTCAGCACTATCGCCGTGAACGTCAAAAACACAAAGTTAATTAAGGTACACCAGAGGAAAAAATCTTTGAGCTTGAAAATATCCATAAAAGTACCCTTTCTATCGTTGCCGGGAAAAAAGGATACAGGGCTGAGGTGCGGAGGGAGAGGAAAAAGCGAGATATCCCCAGCCCTGTGAATGTGCTAAATCATTTTTTGTTAATACTAACTTTTTAATCTCAATCTTACCGTTTCGTTAGTATGTTGTTAGTATATTATAAAGCTAAATTTTTGTCAACGGTTTTTTTGAAAAAAAACTTATAAATCTTTTTACCGCCTCGCTGCTTACCTCTATGCTGAAAACTTCTATAGCTTTATTCATCTACTAACATCGTAAAGCTAAAGTATATTTAATCTCAAAAAAAGGGCCTGTCAAGAAAATATTTTAATTTTTTAAAATTTTTTTATAGAGTGAAAAAAACACGATTATTACGTTATTTATTGAGGTGCTAAAAGCGGCGGCTGCTTATTAAAAAAATGGGGCTGAGGCAAGGAGGAAAGGAGAGTTGGAAAACCCCAGCCCCGAAGTTTTTAAGGTATTTCGCTAATTCCGCATACGAAATTGCAGCAGAAAAGTTCAATTATTTTCTGAAAAAAATACTGGCCGGTCTAAACCGCTAAAAAAACCGGCAGTTGACGAGACGGTTGTTTTCGGCTATGCTTTACAGATTGTATTTGTCAGAATAAGCCGGTGGGACAAGCCCCACCCTACTAAAAATTTGAAAGAATAATTATGCTCAAGCGCACGCACAACTGCGGATGTTTGCGGCTGGAAGATGCCGGCAGAAAAGCCATACTCTCAGGCTGGGTTCACTCCTACCGCGACCACGGTAACCTCGTCTTTATCGACCTTCGCGACAGAGAAGGTCTGACTCAGGTAGTCTTCAACCCGTCAATAGCACCGGAAGCTCACAAACAGGCACGGAATCTCCGCTGTGAATGGGTCATAGCCATTGAAGGTCTGGTCGAGCCTCGCAGCAAAGATATGGAAAATCCGAAAATTCCGACCGGCCAAATCGAGGTGGCAGTGGCAAAGATGGAAATCCTCAACAGCGCACTTACGCCGCCTTTTGATATTGACACAGCGGAAAAAACCGCAGAAGAGGTCAGGCTGGCATACCGCTACATTGACATTCGCAGGCCTGTGACGCTGGCCAGGCTCAAGACCCGCCACAGAATCACAATGCTGACGAGGGAATATTTCGACAAGCTGGGCTTCTGGGAAATCGAGACGCCGATGCTGGGCAAAAGCACGCCGGAAGGGGCGAGAGATTTCCTCGTACCCAGCAGGCTTGTGCCGGGCAGCTTCTACGCCCTGCCGCAGTCGCCGCAGCTATTCAAGCAGATTTTGATGGTCAGCGGAGTCGAGAAATACTTTCAGATTGTGCGATGCTTTCGCGATGAAGACCCGCGGGCCGACAGGCAGGCGGAATTTACGCAGATTGATGTGGAGATGAGCTTCGTTGAGGTCGATGACGTGATAAAAGTCCACGAGGCACTTGTTGCGAAAATCTTCAAGGAAATCGCCGGCGTGGATGTGAAGCTGCCGATGGAAAGAGTCACATACAGCCAGGCGCTCGCTGATTATGGCATCGACCGGCCTGATATGCGGTTCGATTTGAAACTGCGTGACATTAGCAGTCTTGCGGCCAAAAGCACCTTCAAGGTCTTCACCTCGACGGTCGAAAGGGGCGGCATAGTAAAGGGGCTGTGCATCCCGCAGGGCGGACAGAAATACTCACGCAGTGACATCGAAAAGACTCTGACCGGCCTGGTTATGGATTACGGGGCGAAGGGACTGACCTGGGCGAAAATCGCAGCCGGAGTTGTCGGGTCTGAGTTGACCGGCGGATTTGCAAAATTTTTCGACGCCGATGCCCAGCGAAAGCTAATAGAGACATTCGGCGGCGGACCTGAGGATATAATTCTGCTGGTGGCTGATAT
>CAZYWY010000004.1:0-18019 GCA_964651605.1 uncultured Pirellulales bacterium
AGAAGAGGACATCCGATGTGATAACTGCGTTCAAATCTGCTCTGGACAAACTTGCCGAACAGGCTGACTTTGACCTTGTCAAGGCACTATTCAACCTCAATTCATCGTAATTTCGCCTATCCACCCATAACTGACCCATTACCTACAGGCTCTTAAAAATCTTTTTAGACTCTATGGTCTTCACGTATAATAGTGCGATATCCGCCGTCGAGACTTGCATTCCAGTTTTTGGGAGATGCAATCTTCTTAATCCTATCTAACTGACCAATATCTTTAAGGCGATTATATATGAGCTGCCAGGCACACAAACGCTGCGGATTGACTTCGCAGCGGTCTTCCCGAGAGCCGCCGCAAGGACCATTCAACATGTGTTTGGCACATCGTGTAATCGGGCAGATACCGCCATATTCGGCTAACACGCATGCACCACAGGCGGCACATTTTTCAGTCCAGATACCTCTTTCCTCGAGGATGCCGATAAAAGTGGTATCAAGTCCTGCGTAAACCGGCTTATTGCCAAACCGCTCTGCAATGGCCTGAACACCGGCACCGCAACCAAGCGAAAGAACCGCATCGTTTCTATTTACTGCATCGGCAGCCTGCTCAATAAATACATTGTCACACTGTCGCTCAATAGTCAGTTCTTCAACTTCGAGCGGAAAATCTTTCAATCTCGCTGCCATTCTCAACGCCGATGCGATGATACTCACTTCTCTCTGTCCGCCGGCAAGGCATACAGTAACACAGGTGCCGCAGCCCAGCACAAGAAGCTTTTTGTGATTTTTAACTATTTCAAGTATATCAGGTATTCTCTTTCTCTGGGCAACTATCATTTGCGAGTCTCCTGTTTGGATAAACTTTTTAATCTTAAAGCGCTGGGGCCTAATTTTCGCACAGTCTCAACCATATCGATGATAATATCCGCAAGCGGCCTGGCCATTGCCGCAGATACATTTACCATACGAAGGCGTTCCTTTTCGATGCCGATTTCTTCGAGCATATCTCTTATATAATTGACACGGCGTTTGGCACAGAGGTTTCCTTCGACGAAATGACAGCCTCCTTCCATACAGCCTGCAACAAGCACGCCGTCGGCGCCGTTTTCCAAGGCTTTCATAAAGTATTCTGTCTCAAGACGCCCCGTACATGGTGTGCGGATTATTCGCACATTGGGCGGATACTGAATACGCATAGACCCTGCCAGGTCTGCTGACGAATACGCACAATAATGACAGCAAAAGGCGAGTATTTTAGGCTCAAAAGTTTCCTGTCTCATAAATTATATTTTTCCGGCTAATTCTTTTTCTTTGGTTGTCAATTCTCCGAATATTTCTCCATTGCCACCGGCGAACAATTGTCGAATCATAACATTAAACTGGTCTGTCTGGAAATGATGCAACTGAATTGCTCTTGCAGGACACTCCGATACGCATATTCCACAGCCCATACACTTGGCTGCCTCGATTTGACCCTTGCCGTCCTTGTTGCAGAATGGAGCCGAATATGGGCAAACAGTCACACAGGTCATACAGGAAATGCACTTTTGCTGGTCCACATACGAAACCTGTGCACTTACATTAATCACTGTCTTTGACAGCACTGTCGCTGCTCTGGCCGCTGCTGCACGTGCCTGCGAGATATTTTCATCAATAAACTTCGGCGAATGTGCAAGCCCGCATAGAAAGATGCCTTCTGTGGCAAAATCCACCGGACGCAGCTTCATATGTGCCTCGACATAGAATCCATCGGAGTTGAGCGGAACTTTTAGCATATCCGAAATGCGCTTGTTATTTTCCCTGTCGGTTTCGATACCAGTACTCAGCACGACTTTATCTACCTCAATACTGATTGGCTCAGGCATGTCCGGGCTTTTAACAGTCACTACTAGTCCATTATCCTGGCTGACTACAGGTGCAGCATCGGGTGTATAACGAATAAATACAACACCAGCCTGACGTGTCTGCTTGAAATAAATCTCCCGGAAGCCATACGTTCGTACATCCCTGTAAAGGACATATACATTAGCACTCGGGTCTGCCTTTTTTATTTCTATTGCATTTTTAATCGCCATCGAGCAGCAAATTCTGCTGCAGTAAGGATGGGCCTCATTGCGAGAGCCAACGCATTGAATCATCACTATGTTTTGTCCGTTTGCAGGATACTTCTTCTCGTGAAGCATTTTTTCAAGCTCAGCTTGAGTAATCACGCAATCGGATTTGCCATACAGATATTCTATCGTTTGAGCCTTGCGAGCGCCGGTTGCAACAATTATCGTTCCGCCTGTAATTTCCGAAGCGGGCTCTGCGTTTCGCTCCGTGTCGGATTTTGCGTTATCTTTTGTAACAGTGACCTTGAATTTGCCGATATGTCCTGCAATACCGGCAATTTCGGTTCCCATGTATAGTTTGATATTTGGATTCTGTTGTACCTGCTTAATAAGGGAAGCGGTAAAGTCAGCAATATTGTCGTGCTCAAAAGTGTGATAAATATCATGAAGCGTTCCACCCAGCCGCTCTGATTTTTCGAGCAGATGTACTTTAAATCCCTGGTTGGCTAGCGCCAGTGCTGCTGTCATACCTGCCAAACCTCCGCCGATTACAATACCAGCCTGGTCAACTGTCAATGTACCGCCTTCAAGAGGTGAAAGCAGCCGTGCCCTACCGATAGCCATTTTCACAAGGTCTGTCGCCTTCTCCGTGGCCGATTGCGGGAAAGCCGAATGTACCCACGAACACTGGTCTCGTATATTAGCCATTTCAAATAAATATGGATTCAAACCAGCCTCACGAAGTGTCTCGCGGAAGAGCGGCTCGTGTGTTCGAGGAGTGCAGGAAGCAACCACGATTCTATTGAGCCGATGCTCAATTATCATATTCTTAATGTTCGAGAGACTCGTATCGGAACAGGTGAACATCGTATGCGATGCAAAAACCACATTCGGCTGATGTTCGATATTTTTAACAACCTGCTCAACATCAACAACCGACGCAATATTCATTCCGCAATGACAGACAAATACTCCAATTCTCGGCTCTTCATCAGTAACATCATGCTCATTCGGATAGCTCTTTTTTGTAATAAGGCTGTTGCGAGCCGATGCCAGAAGCTCCATCGCTATAGAAGCTGCTCCGCTCGCCTGTGTTACAGTTTCCGGGATGTCTTTAGGCTCCTGGAATGCTCCTGCTACAAATACTCCAGGGACAGAGGTGGCAAGCGGTGAAAGCCGGTCGGTCTTACAGAAGCCGAAATCATTGAGTTGCAGTTCGATGTCACCAGCCAAATTCTTTATCGAAGCGGGCGGCTCCATTCCCACAGAAAGCACCACAAGGTCAAAATCCTTATACTGAATATTATTATCCTGGTCATAATAATTCAATCGAAGGTCATTGCTGCCCGGAAGCTGAATTACACGAGACGGCATACTCTTTATGTAGTGTATATTTTTTTGCGCTTTGGCTCGCTCATAATACTGGTCGAAGTCCTTGCCGAATGCACGTATATCCATATAAAAGATTGTTGCATCCAGACCATCCACATGGTCACCCGCAACCATAGCCTGTTTTGTCGCCATCATACAGCAAATTGAGGAGCAGTATTCGTTTCCGCAGACTAAATCGCGCGAGCCAACGCACTGAATCCATGCGATTCGCTTTGCCGGCCTGCCGTCCGAAAGACGTATTAGATGTCCCTCGAACGGGCCTGCCGCCGAAAGCATACGCTCAAACTGGACGCTTGTAACAACGTTCGAGTATCTGCCGTACCCGAATTCACCTTTTCGAGCTGCATCAAATTCCTTAAAGCCCGGCGTAAGCAGAACCGCACCGACCTCCAGCTCGACTTTTCGTTCCTTCATTGCGTGGTCAATGGCGTGCTGCTGGCAGATTTCAACGCACTGGTTACACTCCGAGCACAATGCACAATTCAGGCAGCGTTCTGCTTCGGCAATCGCCTGCGCTTCGGTCAGTCCCTTCTCGACCTCTTCGAAATTTCGCAAACGTTCCGATACAGCCAGTTCTTCAGGGTAAGCGCGTGCCTTTTTCTCAACCTTTTCGGTCGAAGGAAGCAAATCCTCAGCAAGAGGCATCAGTGAATCCTCGAATCTATTGCCGAGCATTTCTTTTTCGGTAAGAAAACGCGTGATTGATTCTGCACATCGTTTGCCTGCTGCTATGGCATCAATAACCGCCGCAGGGCCTGAGGCATTGTCACCACCTGCAAAAACTTTTTCTATAGAAGTCTGACCGGTTATCGGGTCGGCTTTGAAGAATCCGCGTTCGTTATCTATGCCGATATGACTTACGAATTGCTCATCAACCATCTGGCCGATGGCAACGATAATCTGGTCTGCATCGATTGTCAGCAGGTCATTTTCATCATAAACCGGCCTGAAACGCCTCTGGTCATCGAAAACTCTTGTACAGCGTTTCAACTCTAATGAGAACATTGAGCCTTTGTTTGTAATGCTCTTTGGACCCCAGCCGTTACGAATCTTGATACCTTCTGCTAGTGTCGCTTCAATTTCTTCCTTATAGGCGGGCATTTCGTTGGCAGCCTCAAGGCAAACCATTTCGACCTGCTTTGCCCCCAGACGCAGAGCAGTTCTGGCGGCATCGACCGCTACGTTACCGCCGCCGATGACAACGACTTTGTCTTTTACTTTCGGCTTATTGGCAGAAGCTGCATCTGCGAGGAATTCAATGCCGTAAAGCACTCCGCTGCCTTGTTCGCCGGCAATACCGAGCCTGCGGCTTTTATGTGCGCCGGCTGTGATAAGCACTGCATCATTATTTTTACGCAGTTCTTCAAAGGTAATATTTTTCCCGGCGGCACAATTATAAACAAAATTAACACCTTTTCGGCGAATGATTTCTATTTCGTGGTCGAGAACCTTCTTAGGAAGCCGATATTCCGGAATGCCCCATCGAAGCATACCGCCTGCCTTGTTTCGCGACTCATATACAGTAACGGCAAAACCGGCATCCGCAAGGTCATTTGCGGCAGTCAGTCCCGCGGGTCCAGCGCCGATTATGGCGACTTTTTTTGCATCTGCAGCGGACTTCTTTTCTTCGGGTAAAGTGATTTCACCGGCAGCAAGTAATTCCATTTCCTTATCCGATGCAAATCGTTTGAGCAGGCGTATCGCAATCGGGTCATCCGCATCACCGCGTGTGCATTGGGCCTCGCACGGATGTGTGCAAATCCTGCCGCATATCGCTGAGAGAGGATTTCTCTGACGGATAAGATTGACGGCTTTAATATACTCTTTTTTCTTTATCAACTGCACATAACCCTGGACATTTACTTTCGCAGGGCAGGCCATCTTGCACGGCGAGTGTCCGTTTTTCAAAATACCGAAGATATTGGGAGTCGCCTGTGCATAAAGCTTGGCAATACCTTTTCTGGTTCCCAGACAGCGGTTAAATTCATCGGGTATATCAACCGGGCAGGCCTGCGTGCATTCGCTGCAGCCGGTGCATTTATCTTCATCCACGTAACGCGGATGCCGTTTGATGGTGGCTTTGAAATTTCCCGGCTGCCCTTCGAGGTCAACCAGTTCTGAAAGAGTCATTATCTTGATATTTAAATTTCGTGCACATTCCACGAGCTTTGGCGAGACAATACAGGTTGCGCAGTCTCCGGTAGGGAATGTTTTATCCAGGTGTGCCATCATTCCGCCAATTGCAGCGTCTTTCTCGATTAAATAAACCTTGAAACCGCTGTTTGCCAAATCGAGTGACGCCTGGACACCTGCGATGCCGCCGCCCTGAACAAGAACTGCACCAATTTTTTTATCTTCGTTGTTACCGTTATTACCCATTATTGCTGCTTTCTACTTTTTCCAACACACTTGTTGCTGGCACCATAAGCTTATTGAATCCCAGTTGTTTCGAGCTGATTCCAAGTGCAATTCCCAGAAGCTGTGTGATATATACAATCGGCATCTGATAGTTATTACCGTTCTGTTTTTTTATATCCTGCTGTCGCAAATCGAGATTGACCTGGCACATCGGGCAGCTTACCGTGATACAATCTGCGCCGGAGCTTTTAGCCATACCGATAATCGAATCGGAGAGATTGACCACTACGTCCGTTCTCGAAAGTGACAGGCCGCCGCCACAGCATTCGACCTTGCAAGGCCAGTCGATAGCTTCGGCGCCTGTTGCTTTGACCAATTTATCGAGCGATTTAGGATTTTCAGGGTCGTCAAAATTAACAACCTTCGGCGGGCGAACAAGCAGACAGCCGTAATAGCAGGCCACCTTCAGACCTTTAAGAGGATGTTTAACAGCACTACGAATTTTTTCCAGGCCGATGTCATCGAGCAGAATTTCCATGAAATGCCTGATTTTTACCGAACCGTCATAATCCCGACCAATTGCATCGGCTACTTTGCTGCGAATTTCCGGCGTTGTCGAAACTTCGTGATTTGCTGCCTTCATTCTGCTAAAACACGCTGCACAATTAACCACGCAATCAAGTCCCATATCTTTTATCTTGACTAAGTTGGCAGCAGGCAAAGATGCCGCAAGCACACGGTCTGTCTGGTGACCGGCAGTGGCACCACAGCACGTCCAGCCTTTCGGCTCGAGCATTTCAATTCCGAGAGCTTCGGCAACAGCCAGAGTTGACTGGTGCATATCACGGGCAGTTGATTCTGCGGAACAGCCTGGATAATAGGCATACTTCATATTCCAGCCTCTTTATTATTTTTGGTCTTTTTAAATATTCTTTTCACTGTTTTTCTGTCACCACTAAACGACGGCAAAAGCGAGATTTTCCCCTTTTTCACCATTGTCGGAAATTTCTCCGTATCGTTCATAAATTTTCCCGTACCGAGTTTGTAAGCGGCTATCATCGCAATTTCATAAGTTCTGCCAAATATTTCGACTGTTTTCAAAAATGCCTTGTTAAACAACGGCACATTACCTTGCTGCTTAGAAGCCCTTCTGACCAAAGCCATTTTTCTCAGAGCATCCATTACCGCTGCTACGTCTATTCCCATCGGGCAGCGTGCCGAGCAGGTCTCACAGGAAACACACATCCAAAGCAAATCACTTTCCAGCAATTCGTTGCCTGCGTTCAATTGCAGCCGGCGAATTAACTCCGAAGGCCTGGACTTTGCAAGTTTGCCGACAGGACATCCGCTTGAGCATTTCCTGCACTGAAGGCAAACACTCAGGTCAACACCGGAAATTTTCTCGATGGCCTCTTTTAGTTTGTCGCCTGACTTAGTTTTTTTGATTGTGAACACTTTAATATTACCTTTCGCCTTGCGTGCTATTTGGCAGCTAATTCCTCTGCAATCATATCTTCGACATCATCTGTATCTTCCAGTTCCTCCAGTTTGGTGCTGGCAGGAACTACCTTCCGATAAACATCCGATGGTTTGCGCCGCCTGTTATCTACTGTCAGCAGTTCGTCAATTCTGATTCCAAAAAGTCGCTCGTTTTCCTGAAGGTATGGGAGGAACAGTTCCCAGTCTTTATTAGTAACCTTGGCAAAAATTCCACCGTTTAACTGCTGGTCAACAAGCATTTTGTTCGGGTCGCGGACAAAAATAGCCCCGCCTGAAGCCAGCGAAAAGATGTTACTGCCCGGGTATGGCAGCGGCAGAGTTACCAATTTGCCCTGGTCATCGAATTTGACTCCGTTTAATATTACGAAACCGCCGCCATTATGCGGGTCACCTGCCATAAAAGATTCGGCCAAAAAGTCGAGGCACGTTCCGTTAATCACCACTTTCGGTTTGCCGACAGAGTTAATAAGAGGACGTCCTGCCGCATTGCCGAGGACATAAACGCTGCCGCCTTTTGCCCCATACATAAAGGTCTGACCTACATCACCATGGATGACAAGTTTTCCTCTTTTAATAATCTGGCCAAGCTGGTCTTGTGCATTGCCGTGAACGTTAATAGTCAAACCGTCGATACCCGATGCCAGATAATCTCCGCTGCTGCCATAAACATCGATAGTTACATCGTCCGTATCCGGTCCCAGCCCGCAGCCTATAAATCTCTGACCGATGCAGTTGAAGCTGATAAAATGCCGCCAACCTTTAATATATGCATCGACCAGCAGGGCTGCATCGCAGTTGTCTCCTTCGGGAGCAAATTCAGCGGTATCAATAACAAGCGTTGTTTCACTATCCTTTGGTCCTCGCATGTTACCTCTGGTAGTAAAGTCAATGAGTCTATACATTCCGTTATAAGGATTTTTATCACCTATATTGGGGAAACTTAAGAATAAGCGCTTTAATTTACTGCGGGTAATATGGAGAATATGACTGCGTTTTTTTGAGCCAACCGGATACCGCCTGTCATTAAGCAGTGTCAAAGTTTCAATCGCTACAGCAGCTTTCTGGGGGTCTTTGGCCAGATTTACTATTTGCTGACACGCAAAACGAAATTCATCGAATGTCCATTCGTATATGATATCGCGCATCATTTCAAATATAGCCATACCGCTGCCGGATTCGAATTTATCACTGATGATTGTACCTATTTCTTCCTCATTCTCAGGCGACAAAGACGGTTCCTGCGAAAAATCACAGCTTTGAGTTTCTTTGGGCATAGGTACGGCTGTCCCAAATTTATCGGTGCAAATAATCCGCATTTTGCCGGCAGAATCTTTTTCAAGATTAAATATGAATGAACCCCCGTCAGTATGAGAACCGCCGCGTGCATTCCAATATTTATCCGCTACGGGGCATATCCTCTTGTCGTCCTTGGATAAGCTGTGCAGGGTGGCGTCGATAGCTTGTTTTTCGGAACAAATCAGCCCCACCTGGACTTGCCCTTCACAAAATGCAAACACCTGAGGCCGGAGCATCGCAGTATCAGTAATACCCATAAGCTGGAATTTGTTTGTGGCACGGCCGGCCTGTGGCATGGGCATCTTGCCCATGCTTGCACGGGCTGGAAGCCCGTGCCACATTGAAGCCCGTGCCACATTTCGGGCGATAATGAAAAACCACGGACCATCTGGTGAGCCGTGAATATGTGTTACCTGTATATTACGATAAATCTTTTGTTTTTCCTCCGGAAGCCGGTCAAAATCAAGCTCTGTCGTAGGTGCCAGAGCCTCAACTATGTATTCGAGGGGATAATGATAAGTCCGGGATAGTAAGTCAAATAAAAGTGCGGAAACCTCTGTATCGGTAAGAAACTGCGGATAGATATTACGCTGCTTGAGATACTCGGAGACCGAATGGTAATTGGCAAAATCGCCATTGTGCACCAGCGCCATATCAATAGCTGCGAAAGGATGTGCCCCGCCGGGATGCCAGACACGTCCCTTTGTCGGAAAACGCTGATGAGCAATCCAGACATAAGCACAAAGGTCTTCGATTTTGTAATACTTGACGATTGCTTCAGCAAAACCAACAACCTTAAGTATCATAATATCTTTGCCGTGTGAAAGGACAAATGCCTTCTTTTCACCCAGCGATGCATAATATTTCTGATTCAGGCTAAAACTGTTCTGATTGACAAATTCGTCCTCTGCTTCGCTTCGGTCGAGTTTTTGCAGATTGTTTTTTGTAATGAATTCATCAAGAACCTTCGGTTTGACTCTAACAAAATATCTGCATACATCAGGCGGCTGCACTTCCAGGCCGGTAACGGTTCTCCAGTTGTCAATCTTATCGAGCTTACCCGATTTCGCTATATCAAAATTGGGGGTTATAAATTGCTTTTCTATTTCAGGCTGAACTTTTTCATCCAGAAATGCAATGTGCAGCATATAATAATTATCAAGTACATCCCGGCTGACGCCAAGCTGCTCAGGCACAAATCCTACGGCGGCTATGCCTCCGCCTTTGCCGTTGCCGCGGTTATGCATCTGCCTGGACGGCTCATAAATATGTTTGCCCGGCACCGGTTCGGTACAGCAAAACCCGACTACGCCGCAGCCGCCTTCTTCCGCCTCTCGTTTAGCCATCGCCGGCACGGCGACGAGTGACTCAGCTAATTTATTTCTCGAATATGAAAGTTGTTTTATAATTTCATTCTTCATTTCTTGACTCCGACATCATTGGTGTAATCAAGGTGCATCAGCAGGTCTGTCCGTCCCCGTAATTCCGTGACACTTCGCATTCCGAATCGCCGGAGAATCCCGACAAGCACTTTACGCCAGGCATTGTAGAGGTTGATTATTCGTTGCGAGCCCCATTCGAGGTTCATCTTCTTCGACAAATCCGGGTCTGTCGTTGCGATACCCCGTGGGCAACCTCGTCCACTCTCGCATCTGCTGCATCGGACACAACCAAGCGCGACTAACTCGGCTGTTCCTATCACAACCCCGTCTGCGCCGAGAGCAATGGCCTTGGCCACATCGTAGGCCGAGCGTACACCACCGCTGGCTATAAGTGTTACCTTGTCACGGAAACCTTCATTGGCAAGAAATTTATGCACCTTGCCTATGGCATATTCAATCGGCATTGCGATATTTTTCTTTGCAATATCGGGCGCCGCGCCCGTGCCGCCGTAACCGCCGTCTATATGGACGATATGGGTGCCTGCGGAATAGCTTCCGACAGCAACCATATCGACATCGGTCGGCGTTGATACTTTTGTCGAAATCAAGGCTCTTCTGTTAACGTGCTTTATCCAGTCAATATGCTTTTGATGGTCCTCAATAGAATAAACACTGTGGAACGGGAACGGGCTAAATAGTGATATACCAAGCACTGCCTCACGCATTTTTGCCACTGCCGGTGTATTCTTATCACCAAGCAAATGGCCGCCGAGACCTGGTTTTGCACCCTGGGCATATTTAAATTCAATTATCGGCACACGCTGGATTGTTTCCTCACGGACGCCGAAAAGACCCGTAGCGACCTGAGTAATGACGTGGTCGTCATAAGGCCGCATCCGCTCCATATATCCGCCTTCGCCGGTGCAGGTAAAGGTGTTCCAGGCTTTTGCTGCTCTTGCTTTGGATAGTTGTGTGACATTGCTGACCGAACCGAACGACATACCGCCGCCATACCAGGGGACATCTATCTTAATTTTAGGCCGGCCATCTTCACGTTTATTAAGCACTATGCTCGTATCAATCTGACTTTCATCGAGTTTTATCGGAGGTTTTTCAGGAAATTTGAACCTGAGCCGGTCGAATCCTCCGCCTGAATTACCGCATTCGTAATCAAAACCATACTCCGCAGGCGGGACGTCGCCTGTCTCAGCCATCATCCAGGTTGCCAAAATCAAATCTGCCGGCCAGCGATAATCGCCCAGCGACTTAATCAGCGGATTCTCCTTAAGCGTTAAGGCTTTCTGGGGACAGGCTGCAATACAGGAATTTTCACAAGCAGGTCCTATGCACAAATAATTTTTCGGCTCACCGAAGTATTTATAGCCGGGTTTTAGCACGTGAACTCCATATTTACACACCTCTGCGCACTTGCCGCAACGCTTGCAATTGAGATTCCGATGAACCAGATACCTGGCGATTTCATTTCGATAACGTGACGGCGCAGGCTTAATGCCTCTGGCCACCTCTTCCTGCGGCACAAATGTCCTGAGCGTATTTTCAGGGAGAATTTTGCTAATTTTTTCTGGAACCAAAAAGTTTGCCAAAGGTTTCCTCCTCAAGATTCTCGAAGAACATTGCCCGGCCGACATCGCCGCGAAGACGACGAACCTCACGCATTCCCATAGCACCCATAACCTCGATTAACTGGTCATGCCAGGCAGCGATAAGATTGGTCATACGACCGACGCCATAATCGAAATTGATATTTTCAAGCTTAGCCGGACATACCATTCCCGGTTTGCAGCTACTGCATAAATGACATTCAAGCGCAATAAGAAGCGGCAGATTTATTGTTATCAAATCTGCTCCGCATATAATTTCTTTTGCCACATGCTCCGGCAGTGCTATCCCGCCGCCGGCCATAATGGTAATTTCGTCCCTGCATCCTTTTTCTATCAGGGTCGTATGGATATAGCGCGTCATATCCTTGATAAATTGAGGCTTTGCTGAGCCGAGCTCGTTGCCGTTTTCATCAGCAACGATGTGTATTACCTCAACCTCTTCGGATTCAGCGAGTTTTATTGCTCGTTCAATTCCAGAGCTTGTCAATTCAACTCGTACCGATACAACTATCTGCGGATGTATTTTCTTAAGTCCCTTGATGTGTTCTATCGTTCTGGCATTATCTGCTATTTCAACCAGACGTGTTTTACGCAGCAATTCTTTTGAAACATTCGCTATATCGGTACCCAGATAAAACGCAATATTTTCAAGCTGCTTGTCATCACCTTTCCATTGAATATAGTCAATAATTGCTATTATGTCCGTATTTACCGCTGTCTGTGCAATAATCGGATTAAGCTGCGGTAATGTATGCAACGGCGAAGCCATATCAATTATGACAGGCATAGGAATAGAAACCAGCGGCGGCGTATTTTCAACTTTATTGCCGTTGAATCCAAGGAATGGAAGTTTTCTGCCTATATCGACCGAAGTGCTGATGTATTCACGCCCGTGAATTCCGTCACGAGTCGGCCTGACGATTTCGGACATATCCGTCCACATCGAATCAAAACCCGCCCCTGCAAACGGCCCGCGATAACCGGCGCCGGAGACGGGAATTTTGGCAGTCTCAGCCTGGAGCCATGTCGTCTTGATAATATCCGGCGTGAAGTAGCTGTTTCCCATTTTCTGGTATTCGGGATTTATGGACATGCATAAAAGGCCCTTGGTGCAGTCCTGAACACACGAAAAACATCCCATACAATCAAAAAACAAAGTGTTCACATCACTTAGATTTTTAATATAGTCCATTTCCTGCCTATAACGGTCATAGACACAGGCTTTCTTTACACAGTTGTGACAGCGGGCACAATCTTCGCGCCAATCAACAATGCCATACTTGCCTATTCGCGGACTTATTGGTGGGACAGGTTGAGTTTTAATATGATATTTTTCCGGCATATTCAATTCCTGTTAAGCAGAAGCTGCTGAAATAATCTCTGGTGATATTTTGCCCCTGCTGCAATGTATATGAATGCCTCTGAGGCCTTTTATACTTTTGAGCTTCCTGATTGTTTCGATGCAGATAGCGATGCCCTCTTTTTTCTGTGCCGAGTCATTGCCAGCTTTCTTCAGCCGGTCAATAATGCTTTCAGGGATATAATAATCGCTGTATGTTGTTCGCAGCTTTTCGGCTTCAACGGCAGATTCCAAAGCTAAAACACCGGCGAGAATTGCTGCTTTCATTGTAATACCTTCTTTTGTTGCGGTATTGAACCATTGGCTGAACATTTCAATATCAAATACTGCGCTTGTTTGAATGAATTTTGCACCAGCCTCAACTTTTTTCTGTATCCTGAGCATATTCAATTCCATTGGCTTTTGGAATGGATTGCCTGCTGCTCCGGTAAGCATAGCGAATTGCCCGGAGATTTTCGAACCATCAGCCAGAACAGCCTTCTCGGACATATTAGTCGCCATTTCTATAAACTGAGTAGAATCGATATCATAAACATTTGCCGACTGCGGGGAAACCGACAATGTCTGATGATAGCCGGACAGGCACAATACATTCTTTATTCCCAGAGATGCCGCCCCAAGCAAATCAGCTTGCAGAGCGATTCGATTCTTGTCGCGAGTAACTATCTGACAAATAGGCTCTGCACCGGCCTTAAGCACTGCAACAGATGCAGCAATGGAAGACATCCCTATATTATGGCAGTTATCCGGGATGTTGATTGCCAGCGGTCCTTTGCCAAGCTCTTTCACTGCTTGTTCAATTGTTGAGCCGTCTGCAACTGCGCCGGGTTCAATCTCTGCGGTAACAATAAAATTCCCTTTTTCAATTGCGTCTGCGAGTCTGCTGTTAACTGTCATCAAACTTATATTCTCCTATGTTTATGTTGTACTTTTTAATAGCCGGGGTAACTTTCTTACCTTGTCAATAAAGTCTTCGATTTCCTGTATTGCCTGTTCGACATGTCCGTCTTTTACCGTAACAACAATCATCCGCCCCGTATCTATACCTATTTCTTCCAGGAGTGAATCAACAGCCTGCGAACGTTTCCTGGCACGAAGGTTGCCCTCAATACTACGGCAATCACCCTCCGGGCAGGTTATCAACACAATTCCATCTGCACCAGTTTCGAAAGCCTTGATTAAATATGGAATATCAATTTTTCCAGAGCAGGGAAGGCTGATTAATCTAAAGTCATTTACCTGATTGTCATTAAAATAGTTGGACAGCAAATTAATATCTATGCTGTTCAAGCAGTAAAAAACGTATATTTTTATGGAATGGTTTTTCATAATTGAGATTGGATTGTGAGTAAATATATTACCGGCTTATTCTTTTAGCAAAATCCAGATATGAACGCAGAACCCACATTTTTTTTACGAACTCAGAGCACCCGCAGGATGGCTCAAAACCATCCATGATTTGGGATTTGTCCCCGTTATAAGATTCCAAATGGCCATTTGGTCTTGACATTCTCTTTTGAGACGAATCCAGCTCGGCCCATAAATCCGACCATACTCTGAGGGCATCCTGCATTAAACTGTTGTTTATATTTTTGAAGTCTTGCAAATCGGTTTTATACGAAGACTTCCGGAAAGTAACTTGCTCGTTCTCACTCATAATATTTCCCATTGTTAGTATTCAACTTCATAATTTACATTGCTGTTCTATGCTAACAAAAGACGTGCCGATAAATGTATATTGTAAGATATTTCGATTTATGTGCTTATAGAATAGGCACTTAGATATAATAATTTTCCTATAATAAAGAAATGATATACGAAAGAAATGGGCTACATACTTACCAAATTGGCCACATTTTAGACCACCCTGATAAGTGTGTTTTGACTTTTTTTAGGAACTAAAGACTATTACTCAATCCTATATTTGTGCATTTTCTTTCGAAGTGTCATTCGACTCATATTAAGCTGCTCAGCGATTTTGCGTTTACTTGTCTTCTGGGAGATTGCTTTGCGTATGATAGTTTCTTCAATAGCATCGAGGATTATTTCCCTTGCCTTGGCAGAATCTGCAATTTGTTCGCAAAAGCTGATTGCTGCCTGGCGTATATCAGAATCATTACCAGGCAGGTTTTTATGTTTGGTAACGCGTTTTTGATTATGATGTGATATTATTTCTTCTGGTAGGAAATTTGCCGATAAAACATTGCCCGGACTCATTACAACCCCTCGTTCAATGCAGTTCTCAAGCTCACGTACATTGCCTGGCCAGGGATACTCAATAAGCTGGTCAAGAACTTTATGAGATATCTTACTTATATTCTTGCCATTAAGCTTGTTATACTTTTCTATAAAGTAATTCACCAAAAGCGGTATATCATCGCGACGTTCCCGTAACGGTGGTAAATGGATTGGTATCACATTCAATCTATAAAAAAGGTCTTCTCGAAAACGGCCTTTTTGAATTTCATCTTTAAGGTTTTTGCTGGTTGCGGCAACTACACGCACATTGACTTGCACCGTTTTTGTTCCACCGACCGGCTCAAATGATTTTTCCTGAAGCACGCGTAAAAGTTTTACCTGCAGCATCGGGCTCATCTCGGCTATTTCATCAAGGAAAAGGGTGCCGCCATCAGCCATCTCGAAGCGTCCTTTCCGGTTTTCAATTGCACCTGTGAATGCCCCTTTAACATGGCCAAATAATTCCGATTCAAGTAGTGTTTCTGGTAAAGCACCACAGTTGACTTTTATAAGCGGACCGGTTGCACGATCACTATTATAATGTACAACATTGGCAACGAGCTCCTTACCGGTACCAGTATCTCCGGTGATGAGTATGGTTGCACGTGACTTTGCGGCAGTTGCTGCTGTTGAAAGCACTTGTTCAATCGACTTGCTTTGGCCAATCAGATTCTCAAGGCGATAGCGATGACGCAGTTCATCCAGAACTCGTTCGTCGCGAGCAAGTATCTCATCCTTTTCGAAGTGAATTAGGCGATTGATTTTAAGAACCTGTGAAATAATTGACGACACTATTAAAAGTATCCGCAAATCTTTGTCGAGCATAGACCCAATCGCAAAAGGTCTATCTATACTTAGTGCTCCAACCACCTCTGCATCTACCTTAATTGGAACACAGATAAAGGCGATAGGATGAGCGGTATCTATTTTTCGGGTTGCTGTACGATTGAGGAATCTGGTATCCTGGCTAATATCCGGTACTACCTCAGGAACTCCGTTTTGTACGACATGCCCGGTTATACCCTCGCCGATAGCATATTTACCCCTGGCTCGTTCAGCGGCAGAAAGGCCGTGCGCCGCTGCAATCTTAAGCTTGTTTGTAGTCTTATCCAGAAGCACAAGAGTTCCCCGGACCATCCCCAATTCGTTTGCCAAAGCTTCCATTGTATGCTCAAAAAAAGATTGAGGGTCAAGAGCAGTGCTTAATACTTCGCTCATTCGTGTTAACAGACCAAGCTCGCGGTCTTCATGGGATTCTGAAGCTATAACCAGTCTCTCATCAATAACGTGAAACCACTGCGGAACTCCGATGTCCACACAATGCCTGTTGACGGCTTTCCTTAAGGTAAGAGTTCGAATTCCGCGAGATACAGCGATTTCTACAACGACCTGCGTTATATGTCGCAGTTTTGCGAGAAATCGCTCTGAATGCGCTTCTTTTTCCAACAACCAGTAGGCGACCGTATTAATATCGAACAAACGAGGGCAAAAATGTCCAAAAAACAGAAGAACAGCATTCTCATCCCCCCAGAGGTCAAACATTCCCGTAAGGCTATCAAAAATGTACCGGGCATTTGTTGACATCGCCGAGCCGACTGTTCTGAGGATTTCCTCGAGCTCGACATGGTTTAAGGGGTTTTGAACATGCACGGGGCTGCAGCCACCTTTGGCTGATTGGAACTGGTCGGACTTGAAAAAATCAAGAAAAACTTCATCATTATTTCCTTTACCCGATGTAAAACAATCAATAAGCTTAAATTGACCAGCGGACATCAGGTCGCCATATATTTTGACAATGGTTTGCGGTGAACGATTGAAACTTACATATACTATCGGATTACCTTCAGCCTCACATGCTGATACAAAACTAAGCAGGAACTTATCTATTGGAGCGCCTGAATCAACCTCCCAAACAAGATTGTCACCTGCTAAAACACCTCCAATAAGTTTGTCAATTTCCTCCATACCGGTAGTAAGTTTATTTTCCACCAATTAATTATCCTTTATTAATAATTGTTTATATCTTCTTTTCTTATAATTATTTATACTTATGTTTTACTGTTTTACAAGATTTATTTAAAGCCGGTTTATCCATGCGATTACCCGTTTTAAGTAAGTGGCGATGTAAAAGTCTCCTTGTGCTTGTAAAATACAGCTTTTAACCAATATAATCCTAACAAGTTATATCTGACGCAGACAAACCCAGATAAAAGGTCTTGCATTCAAATATGCAAAAAAATGCAGATTTTAAAAAATTACTGTAACGAATTTATGCTTCTTGCGTCTATACTGTTATTAAATCTTGAGCAGCAGGGGTTAAATCACAGGGAATTATGTTTTTTGTTTTTTAAGTGTTTAAATAGGAAATTCCAGTTTAATTCGATATAGAAAGGTCTCTCTATGAAAGTTTGTTTCTTTCAAATCCCAATCGGAGCATCATTATCTTTATTTTCAGGTATCGTTTCTGTTCAGTTGCTTGACATGCATAGGAATACACTGTCCTCAGGATTGTTTTGTATAGTAGTCTTTGGCTTGTCATTTCTTTTGTTGATACGGGGTGTGACAAATATGATATACGCAAAAAAAGAAATCATAAACGTTCGTCCCTACCAGGCTAATAAGGAAAGTTAGTTTGTTTTTTGAATGGATAAGATGAATAGAACAGCCATAAATATTCTTTAATTGTTTTCCAGAGTATCCAGTAAACGCAATGACCCTGCTTCTTATAATCCATCTCCTTTTTATAACAGAAGACAGCGGTTATTTCCATCCACCAGTCTTGTACCGATTGTTAATAATTAATGCGCTGAGCATCTAAATGCCG
>CAZYWY010000005.1:0-6757 GCA_964651605.1 uncultured Pirellulales bacterium
GCCTGCGGGTCAAGGTCCACTATCAGCACTCTCCTGCCCATCTGAGCAAGAGCCGCTGCCAGATTTAGTGCGGTAGTTGTTTTGCCGCAACCACCTTTTTGATTTGTTATTACTATTATTCTCATACTGATATCGCTCAAAAACCGTACAGGTGAATATCGGCCATTTTGCCCTGCCGCTACCGATTATATCAACGGTTAAAAATGCTTTATACTCTCAGCTTATGCTTGTGAGGTTGAAGATATCAGCCTTCTCACCACACCTGCGACCTATAATACCATATCAAAAAGGCTATAAATAGTCAATAGGACTTTAGAAAGTATAATTCAGGCTCTTGTTTTTTTTATCGTTTATTCTTTGAAAACAGCCTTTTAAAAATTCGTTTTTGGGACCTAAAACCGCATCAATCCCGCAAGGATTGGCCAAGCCATCTAACAAGTTTGACCTGTTATTTGCAGAACAACCTGCCACAAATGTCCTTGAGGGTCCACCCTTTTTCTTTTGCTGACGGCAAGCTGAACAGGAATATGCACAAAGTACTGATTCCAGTAGCCTATCACCATATTTGTCCGGCCTGACATGCCGGCATGCACTGCGTTTTGTCCGAGCATCACACAGAACGCCGAATCGTTGGAATCGGCAGGCAGGCTGCGAATCATATAGCTGGGGTCTATATATTTTATGGATAATGGAATCTGCCTGTCGTGAAAATGTTTTTTTATTTTTGCATTCAAAACCACCCCGACATCCTCAGAGATAACGTTGCCGGATGCATCTTTTGACAGTGAAGCATTTGCACCGGCCAGTTGCCGTCCCACTCCCTCAGCGACAACGATTACAGCGTGATGTTTTCTTTCAAGCCTCTTTTCCAGAGCGGGTAAAAATCCATTTTCTCCTTCAAGAACCATAAGCACTTCCGGGATAAAACAAAAGTTCACATCGCTGTTGGCCAACGTCGCATAGGCAGCAATAAAACCGGAATCCCTGCCCATAAGTTTTACAAGACCAACACCGTTCCATGCGCCTTTGGCTTCCTCGTGTGCGCTGCGTATCGCCTGGCGGGACGCCTCAACCGCAGTTGAGAAGCCAAAAGAAAGCTCTATGCCGGAGATATCGTTATCTATAGTCTTGGGAATCCCGATGACCGAAATATTCAGCCCTCTTTCTTTTATAACCTCAACAATTTTGCCAGCTCCTCGCAGTGTGCCGTCACCGCCTACGACAAATAATATTCCGATTTGCATCTTTTGCAGGGTATCGACCATATCGTTGGCATCCTGCGGGCCGCGGGATGAAGACAGAATGTCCCCGCCATTAAGATGAATATCATCTATCATATCTGGTGTTAAAAGCAAAGGCGGCATTGGCGGATTTGAGGTTAAACCGGCATAACCGTACCGAAATCCAAAAACATTGGCTACGCCATACTGCCAGTAAAGGCTCAAAGTAACCGTTCTTATTACATCGTTCAGTCCGGGGCAAAGGCCGCCGCAGGTCACGATACCACAATTGAGTTTTTGCGGCTCAAAAAAATTCCTTCTGCGAGCTCCTGCCTGCTCGAGCATAGGGATTTCCCTGCCGGAATCCTTATAATACTTGAGACTTTCGGAGTGACTATAGAGATGAACTTTCTCACTGTCATCTATAAAATGATACCCCGTATTCAGAAGCGGGGAATCGAACATCGGCCTGCCAAGCGTATCAATAGTCAGACAGGACAACTCATCTGGTTTAAGGGAATATGCATCCATAGCGGAATTATGCTATAAGACAGGCGGGTTTGTCAAAGATTTTACAAATAATCCGGCGGGAATTTTATTCGCCGGCGGAGAATAAAAAAAGGGCCTCTGTAACAAGGCCCTTTTTACATCAATCAAATCGCAGAGAATTACCTCCTCGATTATTCTTCTTCACTGTCACTATTTGGTTCAAGCTCCCTGGTAGATTGCCTAAGCGATTTCTTTATCGCTTCGATTCTTTCCCTCGGGTCTTCAATTTGCTGTAAGGTTTCTAGGTTCAGTTTATCAAGTTCGGTCGGAGCCGCGTCTATAACATAAGGAGTCAGGAACACCAGTAACTCGTTGGTTGATTTACCAGTTTTTGTGTGACCAAACAGAATCGGCCCGATAACAGGTATGTCTCCGAGACCCGGTATCTTGCTTACCTCTGAGGTATCCGTCTGGAAGAGAATACCGCCAAGGATAAGGGCATTACCGTTTTGTACTACCATATTAGTCGTAGTAGCCATATTGCTGGTAATAGTTTGTCCGGAAACGTCTGTGCCGGCCAGTTGAGAATAACTGACATTGACAATCATCTGGACATTGTTCTCCGGCGTAATCATCGGCCTGACACGCACTTCCATACCAATTGCCGTTCGAGTGTAAGTATTTGTGACTACGAGGTTACCGGAAGTGTTTGTGGTCGAACTCTGTCCTGTTATAATCGGAACTGTCTTTCCTTTGAAGAACTGGGCCTCGGTGTTGTCTTTTGTCCAGAGCGTCTGCTGGTTAAGAACCCTGCCGTTAACCTGATTCACGAGGAAATCTATCAGAGTCGATGCCGTTATACCGGTCAAGGTAAAATCACCGCGTTCAATTAAGGTTCCAACATTAGCAATAGATGTAGTAGTACCAGATGTAGATGTAGTCGTTGTGCGCCCAGAAGTCTGAGGTGAATAATTCGCCGTCGGACCTATCGAGAATATCCCGCCCTTGTCCAGTGTTCCGCCCGAAGTGAACTCCACACCGATATTACCAAGTTTTTCGTGTGAAACTTCAACAATAGCAGTCTTTATAATCACCTGCTTGCCTGCTATGTCCAGCTCATGTATCAAATCTTCCAGGTCATCCAGGAACTGTTCCGGCGCCAGAAGCAGAATAGATTTGGTGCTCGGCTCAGGCACAAAACGCGCTTTACCGTATATGTTGCTTACTTTCAGCGTTGATGTTGAGGTGCTGCTTGCACCACCTGAGGCGCTCGACCACGGGAAAGTGATTGTCTGAGCAGTGCTGCTTGTGCTACCGGAAGAAGTGGTTGTGCTCATAGATGAAGGCATGGTTAAACCGGTCGTAGTTGCCGTAAGCTGGGCTTGCTGGCCGGTATCGGCAAATAGGACATTGAGACGCCGGCAGATATCCTCGGAGTCAGCATACTTAAGCTGTATCACTCTGGGTGTCTGAGCTACCTCTTCGGTGTCAATCGCCTTTATGAAAGTCTCAATAACATCGTATGCCTCAGGAATATTGCTTATTACGATGATTTTCCGGGTGCCGGTTACATTGGCAAAGGTTAATTTGCCGTAAAGCTGCCCTACAATTTTCGCGGCATCAGTTGCTGATGTCCCGTATGCACTTTGAAGCACCGTACGCGTATTAGAGTTGCTGCTGGTGCCGCTGCTTGTGGTGCTGCTGCCAAAAAGATTGGTCAGCAAAGTAACCATATCCGCTGGGTCCATATTATGCAGTGTAATTATTCGGGGCTTAATCTTCTCCGGGTCAAGCGGCTGGTCCCATTCCTTGATAAGCTGCTTCACCTTTTCCATATTCTCTTTCGATGCGATAACAGTGATTTGCCTCAGCGACGGAAAAACTATAACACTGACATAGTTGGCAGAAAGTGTAGTTGCACCGCTTATGCTGCTGGTCCTGCTAATAGTAGTTCTTGTCCCGGTGCTGGTACCGGTACTACTGCTGCCGCCACTTGTACCGAGGTAGCCATAATATTCGTCTATCTTTGTCTTGATATCTTCGGGGTCTGCGAATCTTATCGGGATGCTCTCTCTCTCGAACAGGCCTGCAGGTAAATCCAGTTCGGCAACAAGCTTCTTAACCATATCTCGAGAATCCTTCTTGCCGAATATAAGAAGCTGCCTGGATTCCGTCAGAGCCTGGACATAAGCGCTCTGTGCAATACCTGTCTGGCCTTCTAATTGCTGAAGGTAAGCAGTGATACTGTCTGCTACATTAGCTGCATCAACATACTTGACCGTAACAGTATCATAATCCGTTGGGATGTTTTCGCCACTGTCAAATATATCAATCCAGTCTGCAATCTGCTTCATAATATCTGGAGGAGCCGTGACAACAATCCACTTGCGCTCCGGCACAGGCACCAATCTTACAGTAGCCGCTGAATCGGCGCCTACAATTGCGCTGGACGAAGTACCTGTAGTACTTCTTCCCGCTGCCGTACCTGTAGTAGTAAAGGCACCCCCACCCATACCGCCGCCGCCCATACCGCCGCCACCGCGTCCGCCGCCACCACCACCGCCACCGCGTGCTAAGCAGGTACTAACCAACCCACTAAATGGTGCCAACATCAAGAATGAAACCAATGTAATTAATATTGCTTTTCTAATCATTTTTTTATCCTTTCAAATATCACTTCCCACCTCGGGTAGTGCCTTTTTTGTCCTGCAGATGAGCCTAATTTTACCAATCACGCACAATCACCGCATCTGAGCCTACCATATACTGATGTGTGTCAACCTGTACGTTATATACTTTGCCGGTATATGTGCTTTTAGTAATGCTCTTGATACCCACAGTACCGTTCATAGTTTTCAGCGTCATTCCGCTTTGCAGGTCCTTGGCGCTGATCCACAGACCAGATGCAAGCATGAATCTGTGAGCATCAACCACACTGATGTGATTGCCGCTGGTCAGCTCAATATAACGGCAAACTTCAGACGAAACCTGGTGCTCCAGCAACTGCTTTACATTTGCACCCTGTCCGACTATCTGACCAACTGTTACTTTTGATATTTGAACAAATGCACCATCAGCCCAAACCGGTGTATCCGGCAGGAAGCAGGCGCCCTTTCCTGTAGTTGTTCTGCCGCCGGTAGTTGTTCTGCCGCCGGTTGTTGTTCTGCCGCCTGTTGTAGTCCTGCCGCCAGTTGTAGTCCTGCCACCTGTTGTTGTACCTATCCTGCTGGTAGTAGTCGCTGTTCCCGTACCGGAAGTGCTGTTAAGTAAAAGTTCTATCAACTGAGCTATTTCAACAGGGTCGCCTTTTTTAATATCAAATATTTGATTGACTGTATCCGCCTGTTCAGGCACATCAAACATCTCAATTACACTCTTAAGATTCAACAGATTCGCAACAGTATCAACAACAAGCAAAACACCTGTGGGGTCGCTGGCGGTATAATAACCGCCCGTTTCACTCAGCAAAGGCGTAATAAGCTGCGCCATCGTTGAGGCACTGGTGTTCTCAAGTTGGAAAGAATATTGTATCTTCTGTATCGGATCCATGAATTCAAGCGGCTTACTGAAAATTGTTTCGATAGGTATATCGAGTTTCGTTACCCACTCGTGAATCTCCTCCATATCGTCAGGCATCGCTTTTGCAATAATACAGTTATTCGTCAAATCTGCTATAAGCGTCGCCGCTGTCCTGCCTTGGCCAATTGTAGCAGTAGTCGGTGTATTGCTTGTTGTCATGCCGGCATTTCTGCCTCCTCTTTGATTAGTGCTCGTAGCAGCAGTGGCACGAGTAGTGGCAGCAGTAGAAGTAGTGGTAGCGGTTGTTGGAGCCCCACCACCGCCTCCGCGACCACCCATTCCGCCGCGGCCAAACGTCCCACTTGACGTGCTGCTGTTGCTTGCCAGAAGACTCGTCAGCAGATCTACTATTTCCGTGGGACTACGATATCTAAGCTGAATTATATCCTGCTCCATACCCTCGAGGATTTGGACATCGTATTTATTGATAAGCTGAGCATATTTTTTCAGATTTCTGACCGTATCCGTTATCATCAGTGTGCTGCTTATTTCATCAGCAGTTGCATAAGTTTGAGAGCTCATTAAAGGCTGAAGAATCTGCCCCATTTGTGTAGGGGAGTAATTCTTCAGTGTGAATATCATCTGTCTTATTTCTTCCTGATTTTCAATCGCAGCCAGTTCCGCAAAATCAGTTACCGGCGGTGCGTAATTTTTCCCGATTTGCCCCATCTCCCTGATATAAAGTGCTGTATCAGTCCTTTCGATGCCGTAGCCCTGCTCGCGTAAAGCTGCATATATCAGTTGAAGAGCTGTGCTTTTCTTGATTTGATTCGGTGCATAAACCGTCAATCTGGCGGCCATAGAGTTGCCGGTCGGAATAATCGGCATTCCGGTCCAATCCATCAGAATCGAAATCAAATCATTCATCGACATATTACTAAGGGAAAAATTAAACAGGTTCGGGTCGCTGCTGCCGTCAGCAACAGTAATGCCGGTCCGACCTCCAATTCCACCCATCATATTATTTGTCGTTGCCTCGTTTGCCAAGGCATTAAGACGAGCAAGCAGCGTCTGTGCACCGTCATCCCTCGCAAGAGCAGTAAGCTCTGTAATAGTCTCAATAGTAAGGCCGCCTACACCGCCGCTGCGTCCGCCGCGTCCGCCGCCTCCCATAACATTAGAGCTCGCCATCGGACGTATGGCGTTAAGAATCGGGGAAAACCCGCTGATGGCATTTTCTTCCAGGTTGTACTGGTTCACGATTGTCGTATAATCCGGGTTAGCAGTAGTCAGTGTCGCCAAGCCTGCATCTGTCGCCTGTGATTCCTCAATCGCTGCCCTGAGAACTTCTACCTGCCCCTCAAGTTCTTCAACTAAAACGAGTCGTTGCTCTTTATCCGGACGCAGCGCAGACGACTGAACAGGCATAGTCCTGGTAGTGCCGGTATTACCCCTCCCTCTGTTAGTTGTTGTAGTTATTGCACCACCGCCCGCAGCCGGCTGAGAAGACTCGATCTGGAGAACGCCGG
>CAZYWY010000005.1:6767-9516 GCA_964651605.1 uncultured Pirellulales bacterium
AAGTTGTAGGTGTTGTTCCCGACGTGCTGGTCTGAGTAGTTTGTGGCGGCGTTTGATCAGTTATTGGCTTCGGCTGCTCAACATTCGGAGCGAAGCCTACCCAATAGATTATTATTATCGCCACCACGCCGACAATTAAAATCATTAGTCTTTTTGTTGAACGTTCCATTTGTTTCACCTCATTATAAAATTATTCTTCTATTTCAATATCCTCTTAGTATATTGATTATTGCTGGCCGAAATCACCACCACCCATATCACCGACAGACTCGTCACCGGCAGGCTGTTCAAGAACATTACCACCGGTATCACTCCCATCGTTGCCGCCTACAACATTAAAATTGCCTCCTTCATTGCCACCTACAATGTTAAAATTGCCACCCCCGCCGCCGGTGTTATCGCCGCCCATGCCGCCGCCACGACCGCCGCGACCGCCGCCGCCCATACCGCCGCCCATGCCGCCTCCCATGCCGCCGCCCATACCGCCGCCCATGCCGCCGCCACGACCGCCGCGACCGCCGCCGCCCATACCGCCGCCACGACCGCCGCGACCGCCGCCGCCCATATTGTTACCCCCGCCCGCGACAAAGTTCATATTGCCCCCGCTGGTATCAGCGCCAAAGCCACCTCCCATTCCTCCGCCGCGACCGCCACGACCACCACCGAAGTTATTGAAACCGGTGTTGTTGTTCATATTATCCTGTATCTGTGTTACATCCGCATTTGCAATGTCATTATAAGTACCAGCCAACATGCTGCTGTTCTGCGAGACATTGTTCGCAGGAGTCTGGTTTTGCGGGGTCATTTGAGCCGGCATCTGCACCGGCTTTACTCGGCTGTTACGATACTCTTTAATCGCCAGACCTCCCACGTATGACAATAAAAGCAAACCGATACAGCCTACTAATAACATTGATGATTGCAACTTTTTTGACCGTTCCATTTTTTAACCCCTTTTATTATATTTTATGTTCTTGTTACCATTAATCTCTTCTTTTAGCCTCCGCGCCCGGCGCCTAATGTAACAGCCGACCGGCCAACTGTTATTTCCTTGCCGTCGCGTAGAACCTGCATATTAACCGCCGTTCTCTGGGGAACATTGTTTATTAATTCATCGAACGACTCTGCTCCAGTTACTGTCTGGCCGTTTATTGACATAACTATATCACCCTGCTGCAAATTAAACCTGGATGCACGTCCCGAGGCTTCTACAGTCTCCAAATAGGCACCGGACGGGTCATCAACAGCAGTAGCACCAATACTTGAGATGGTTATACTCCCACGCCCGAAACCTCTACCTATACCGCTCGTATCGCTGCCGGTATTCTCACTATTATCGAGACCATCGCCGCCGGGCATAGTAAACTGCTCCCCGACTGCATTATCTATATTATCTATATACGTCTCTCCTATTCCATTCTCTGCTGAGGCAGCCTGCGATGCAGGTCTATGCTGCACCGGAGCAGTATATTGCGCTGCTGATATAAGAGACGCCTTTGCTTTAGCCATTCTGATTCTGCCCTCTTTTATACCAAGAGCAATTACAAAAGAAGCACAAAGCACAACAACACAACTTAGAATCAAATTTGAATCTTTTTGTGATGGTTTCATGCTTCCACCTTTTTTAATATTGCTTTATCTACTTTTATATACTGAAGTTCTATTCAATCTTTCTTTCTTTAACCTCTACCACCGCCACCACCACCACCGCCTCCACCACCACCGCCGCGGCCCCCACCACCCATACCACCCCCACGACCACCGCCCATACCGCCGCCACGACCGCCACCCATACCGCCCATACCGCCCATACCGCCACCCATCATCCCGCCGCCAAAACCGCCCGTCATTTGGTCTCTTAGTCTTTGTATCTCTGCCTGACTCATATTCTGGATTCCTTGTATGTTATTGGAACCACGTCCACGTCCAAAAGTCGTCCCGCCAACGGTAACCATACTACCGGTACCACTCGCAACCTGTGTGCTGATGCCATTCCCCATATTTTGCTGTGTTTGAGGTATAGAGGCATCAAGAGTCCGTAAAATGTACTCTTGATTATTGTATTGTACAATAACCTGTGTAGGTTCGATGGCAACAATTTTGGCCTGCCCTACTGAGTCGCCGACACCATACCAGCTTCCATTTATCGATGCTTTATCACCAACTATGCCACGTACTTCAGTTATCGGATTTCGCTGTATCTGCTGCGTGCCAGATGTTGTCTGCTGTGGCGGTATAGCATTGAAAATGTTATTCGCAGTTAAAGCAGTCACAACCTGCTGGTCCGACTTGAAGTCTTCAGTTGTTGCCGGCGTTTTGGCGATAATAATCGCATCTGCTACCACTCTTTGCGCTTTTGCAGTAACCGCAAAAAAACTGGTAACTTTCAATAAAACTAAAACCGCCAAAAAAACTATAAGACCCAGAAGAGCAACCGAAATGATTTCTTTTTTCTCGTTTAGTAAATAATCTATATCCAGTTTCATAATTGACCTCTTTCATCTTGAGTTCTTGCTAATGCTGGTACCACCAGCTTTTGCCAATGTTGATACCCACAGCTCATAATTGGTTTGTCGTACAGACTGCTGCCCGCCTCGTCCTGCAGGCTGTACAGGCTGTGTTTGTGTTAGTGTTGATGATGATGATGCACTACTTCGCCCTGCTGACGCTACCGTGCCTCGTGTTGTCACACTTCTCTGCTGTTGAGGTGATACTATTTTTATTCTCAGTTCTTCGATACCCACCATAT
>CAZYWY010000005.1:9526-15834 GCA_964651605.1 uncultured Pirellulales bacterium
ATAAGGGTCTTCTTTCAGAGACACCAATAAATTCAGAATCTGACTAAAATTACACGTGCCTGTGCTTTTCCATCGTATCAGGTCATAACCCGGCACCAAGGTTTTACCGCCGGTCTGCTCCTGAAGAGGTCCGCTGTTAATCCCGACGGCGCGGATTCGTGCTTCAATGCTGTCTCTGAAGCGAAACCGTTGTTCTTCTTTCCCGATAGGCATAATAAAATTAGGCACCTTATGATGCAGATCGTCCACGACTCTCCTGTCCTCGCTGACATTGAGGGTATCTATCTTACCTTTCAGAGTAGAAAGGGCTTCTCTGGCCTGCTTCCACCGGTCAAAACCTTGAAGCCCAAAAACAATAACTATTACCGCTATTACACCAACGCCACCTAACAGAAGCGTTTTTTTATCTTTTTGACTCAATTTCAGATTCATAATATCTCCGACCTTCTATTTCGTAAAAGACAGATAGTGAAAAGTTATAGTAAATTGAATGTTTCCCGCCCCTGCCTGTCCTCTGGCACCAACTCCATTAGCTGCGCCAGCGGTTGTCGTTGTCCCTCTTCCTCCTCCAGCAGTGGTTCCCGCAGTTATACTTGCAGAACTCGTGCTTACGGCACGCTTGATATCTCTGATGCTGAGTTTTTCCTCCAGGTTCTGCTCGAATCTGTAGAGCGCATCATTGTCCGAGGCCACGCCGGTTATAGTTACAGGCTGACCTTTCTTAAAATGAAAACTCTCCAGTTGTATCCCTCTCTGGCCGCTTCGTCCGCCACGCGCAGCCAGACCGCCCAAACTGCTGCTTGTGCTGCGAGCACTTGAATCAATATCATTTAATAATTCCAGCAGGTTCGGTCTGTTGTTTGCGATTGCTTTTACCAGTTTCTGTCTTTCTATAAGAGCATTGAGGTCAAACCCGGCGCCTGCTTGCTCCAGATTCTTTTCAATTTCTCCGGGACTTGCCACATCAATCATAAAAGAAACAACCAAAAACATAATTACCATAACCGCTGCTGCTGCACCGACTACTTTCGGTGAATATAACCAGTATGTTGGCTCTTCTTCGCCTCCCGGCTGGTATAATTCCTCGAAGAGGTCAAAGCCATCAACGTCGCTTTTGAGATACATCAGCGCCAGGCCTATCGGCACACGGTAATTATATACGTCCCCGGCATCGAGCTTTTGCTGCCCGGTTAATGTTTTGGCTGCCGGCAGTGAAGCCTGGATATTCATACCGGCCTGCTTCAGCACCGACACCAGACTTGTATAACTCTTACCGCCGTCCGAAAGAGCAACAATCGGTAACTTTGTTGATTTGCCCTGGCTGAATAAATCAACCACACTTCTTATATCCTGAATAAATCTTTCTTTGGTTTCTGATTCCTGCTCTATGTCACCGCCGGCAAAATCATCTGTTCCTATGTCCACGGACACAGCATTACTTAGCCTTCCGTCTTCGACAAGACACATCTGAATGCTTCGTCTGCCTGTGCTGAGAATCACAGTATTTGGCTCTTTTCCGGCAAAAAGGGTTTTCCAGGATTCAACGACTGCTTCGCAATCAAGAAGGATTTGCTCCGGCTGAATCACTCTGACCTTATCTACAAAGGCTTGCAGATGTTGCTTTCTTGCTGCGGCCAGTATCACAACCTGCTGGTTGTTCCGCAGCTTTTTAATACGCCAGGCCATCTCCATCTGCTCGATAGGCAGAGGCAGTTGACTTTCAGCCTGCATTTTGACCATAGATTCGACTTCTTTCTCATCCACAACCGGCATATTAATGTTGTAAAAAGCCGTTCCCGCAGAGTCAAATCCGATTATGACTGCTCTGTTGTCTTCATCCTGCGCAGACTCTGAGGTCGAGGTTGCTTCCAGAGTAACCCCGCACTCAGTAGCAAACCTCTGCCAGTCCGTACTGCCCGCGGTGCTGCTTTTAGCCCAGACAAGCTCAAAAGTACCGTTTTGCCTGCGAACCTCTACGGCTCTAAATCCGTCATCGGTTTTCGCTATCGCAATCACAGATTGCTTTTGCTGATTGTTCTGTACATTATTACTCATTAATTATTTGCTCCCTGATACCAGTAGAGTATTTTGTAAGGACTTGTACTTCTGTCCACAACCACATCCGTCTGCAGCATCGTTCCATAAGACCCGTTTCTGTCAGCAGTTGCCACACAACGGATGGTAAAAATATTCGATTTCACCGTTATATAATTCTGCATCAGACTATACAAATCGCTTGTGATTATCCCTTCGCTGGTAAGTTCCGAAGGGTCTTCAATTCCATACAACAAATTCTCACGATATGATATTATCGATTCAGCCGCAAGATAAGCTTCATTGGTACCACCCATCAGAGCAGCCAGAACTTCCTCCGAGGCGGTATTAATATTTACCAAGCCACTGGTGCTGCCGGTAGAAGTACCGGTGCTTGCGGTGCTGGTCGTACTGTTGCTGTCTGTGGTGGTGCTACTGCTGTTTGCATCGCCGGTGTAACAGGTCAGATATGCAGCCCAGCCCTGATTCAGGACGTCATCTCCGTTATCAGCAGGAGGATTCAAATCGCCGTCTCTTTCATTATAATCAAGTTGGTCGTTAAGATTTGTATCTTCGCCATACAGTAATTCTTCAGTTACATCTCTGACCAGAAGCAGTTCGCGTATAGTTCTGAAGGATTTATTACGTGTCAAATAAGGGTATGTCAGATTCTCATAATAGCCGCCTTCCACCCCATAGTCACCTGTCGTGTCATCATTGTCACGCCAGTCAATTATCGCATCTGCTATATCTAATGTCATATTGGGCAAAGCCAGGAGTTGGTCTCTTGTGGCTGTATTGACATTCAATTTGCCGGACTCATCCGTAACAGTTACAGTACACCAGCAGCCTTCCATATATATATCTCTGAGATATTGACCATCGATATCACTCCAGTAATCATATATCGAGTCTGTCGAATTTGAGTCGGAGTTTCCCATATCTTCATAAAGTAAGGCCATTGCTTTTTCCAGCCCAGCCCGGCAGGTCCACCTGCACCTGACATTCTCCAGACGGGCTATACATATTTTTGTATCGAGCCTGTTTTTCTGACCAAGCATTGCAGCAACCACAGTCAGTACTATGGTAATCCACAGCACTGCTATAAGTACAAGACCTTTGTTGTTGCTTTCTCTTCTCATTTTTTTCAAGCTCAAACTTTTTAAACCTTTTTTCTATTTAAACCGGCAACACCAGCAATAATTCCTATGCTGAATTACTGGGAAGTTGAAGTACTGGCCCCTACAACATTACGGGTGAAATTCACAAGGAAGGACTCTGTTACAGGAAGACCTTTGCCTAATGGAGTCGCCACAATAGCAACTTCAACCAGATGCGGAGCAGTTGTCATATCCTCCGGCCAATCTACATACCAAGTTTCACCATCATAATAACCTATTTCAAAAGATTCAATATTTTCAGCTATTGTCGTCTGAATACCGAGTGTCTCCATGTTAGGGTCGGGATTAGGCCTGAACCTTCTTACCAGAGCCGATTCATCTCCCTTCTTTTCAAGATAATATTCCACTTCATATATATCAGACTCAGGCTGGTCATATCTGGCCTTTGTCCTGTTTACAGTATAGAAGGTAATCAGGGCGGTGTTGTACTCAGCCAGCTCCTCATAAGAACCAACCATAAGGGTATCAGTAAAATTGGCAGGATTGTAAAAGTTAATTAGGTCTTTCTCAATAAGATTGGCGGCAAATCTTATCTCCGAAGAAGACTCGATGTTCTGACCAACCATGTCATTGCTGAATATGACCGCCTTGAGCGTTCCGACCGCTACCAGCGAAATAAACGCCCCTATGGTCGAAGCAATCATTACCTCTATCAGTGTAAATCCTGTTTTATTCTTCAAGTACATAACATTTCTCAATAAACACCCGTGCCTATCCTGTCGTTCCGGTGTTGGTTCCTGTACTCTGCCCTGTCGTCGTAGAAGTAGAAGATGTGGCATACTCACTTATACCGTCAAGCATTGTATCAACCATTACTTGATGACGACGAGTATGCTCATACCAATACACGGTTATAGAAACATAATAAAGAGCATCAAGCTCCTGATATTGAGTATTTACCTGCCAATAATAATCGGGGGCAATGTCTTGAAAATCCCCCGACATCTGTCCCATATCAAGGAATTCATCAATGCCTACATAGTCAATCAGGTCAAGCTGTCTGTTAACCAGATTCAAGGCTGTTTCATAACTTCTGTTAATCCTTGTGCCGGTAACAGCCCTGGAGCATATAGCACCTATTGTCAGGACAGAACCACAGAGAATAATGGTGGCCACTATTGTCTCAACCAGTGTAAAACCTCTTTTTTTCGCTCTCTGACGCATAAACTATCTAGCATCCAAATCTATAGTACTCGATGTTATATCTATATTCTCAGCCGTGCCGGCGATTAACTTCACCTTTCCGATAGCAGCGTTGACACTTACAGTATAACTGGTCCTTCCGTTGCCAATCTGAATAACCGCCGTCTCAGCCGTCCCATCAGGCCTGAAAACCACCGTCGGCAAATCTTCATAAGCCGCTTCCATATCGCCGGCAGATATGATATCAATTTTCTCGAATTCTATGCCGCCCTCAAAGGTAACCGGCTTGCAGTAATGGTCGGTAACCACAACGTCTGCTATCTCGCCGCTTTGCTCGTCATAAACAGTCGTAACCAAAAAAAAGCCCTGATTTCTTTCATCCAGACACAGCCTGTATCGTCTCTGCTGTTCTACAGCCATTGTCCTTGCATACTTAGCAGCAAGAAGCAGGCTGTTGGCGGTTCTGTCCAGCTTTAACCTGTCGAGTGTTCCGGTGAACAGCCCGCTGCCAAGACTTGCCATAACCGATATTATAGCTATCACCACCAGCAGCTCAACGAGCGTAAAGCCCGGATTGCCGCTGTTAAATTGTGTCCTTAACGATTGCATTGCTCTTATTGCACAAACCACCTGTCTATGACCTGTCCTGATTACTCTATTATTCACAATTAATGTATTTTACTCCCTTAATTGTGCTGGTCTGCATTGTAACCTTCACCACCCTGAGCCCCATCCTTGCCATAACTGATTATATCGTAGCTGCCCCAATTATAAGAACCATCGGGGACATAGACATATTCATAACCCCAGGGGTCCATCAACTGTTTATCTTTTAAGTAGGGACCGGCCCATAGACCCTCATATCCTTGAGGACAAACCAGTAACTCATCAAGAGTGCTTGGATAGACTCCACAGTTGAGATAGAAGGTATCTATCGCTGACTCGATAGGCCCCATTTGTGGTATTGTCAAATCCGCTTTCGCCCTGTCAATCTGACCAAAAAATCTCGGCGCCACAAGACTGGCAAGCAGTGAAATAATCACAATAACCACCAGCAACTCGACAAGTGTGAATCCATTTCTTTTATTGTCTCTTTTCCGCCTCATATAAGTACCTTTCATTTAAGCTGTTCAAAGAAATATTATTAATAAACCACGTTCTATTCTCTACGCCTCAGGTCATTCCAGCCGGGACAAATTACACCTTAAACTGTTCCGCCGCTAAGAGTCATCATTACTATAGGCAGCAGGGTTGAGGCAATAATGAACCCGATAGCCAGCGCCAGCAGCAATATCATCAATGCCGGGAATATCGCCATAAACCTGTTCAAAGCTGCATCCGCTTCAGTGTCAAATGTCTCAGCGGCATTTAGAAGCATATCGTCGAGCTTTCCTGTTTCTTCCCCGACTGCCGTAATCTGAACCAGCAGCGGCGGGAAATATCCTGATGCACCAAGAGGCTCGGACAGCGAATCTCCTCGTTTGACCTTTTCAGCTACAGCATCAATCTCCCTGCCCAGCAGTTCATTGCCGAGAGTATCACGGACGACCGCCAGTGCCTCGAGAATTATAACTCCACCTTTTGTCAGAGAACCGAGCGTCCTTGCGAATCTGCCGACAGCGATTGTTCGTAGTACATTACCCAAAATCGGTATTCTCAGCTTGAATGTATCCCACTGAAGTCTGCCTTTGGTCTTGGTCCATCTGACAAAAACGTAAAAACCAACTACTACAGCAGCTATGCCGACCCAGCCGGAAACTGTTGTAAATAAAACCTTGGTAAAATCACTGACTTTAAGCAGTATTCTTGTGGGCAACGGCAGCAAGGCACCGGTCTCTTTTATAGTTGCCAGAATAGAAGGCAATATCCACGTTATGATAATTATCACAGCGATAAGACCAATACCCAGAACAAACAGCGGATATGCCGAGGCGTTTTTCATATTAGTTT
>CAZYWY010000006.1:0-9742 GCA_964651605.1 uncultured Pirellulales bacterium
AGCCCAATCGATACATATTGGCTGTCGGTCCGCCAATGTCAACAATAGTGCCGCGAAACTGCCGATGCTGCCGGATTTTCTGTGTTTCAGCCAGCAAGGATTCCTGCGACCTTGAGCTGATTATTTTTCCTTGATGACTGCCGATTGAGCAAAATGAACAGCCGCCGAAACAACCTCTATGCGTTACAATAGAAAATTGCACCGGCGTCAGAGCAGGCACACCGCCGGTGCGTTCATACCTGCTGTGCCAGCACCGCGTAAAAGGCATCTCATATACAGTATCAAGCTCACTGCTGCTTAACGGTTCTGCAGGCGGCAGAACAACAATCTGTCCCGGCTCCTGCTGTTGCACAATAGGCAAACCACCCGGTAATGAATTTTGCTGGTATTGCTGATATGCGGCCATCACCTGACTGCTGTCCTCTTTCTGCTGGATAAGTGAAGGCAACCGGACTGCATTTTCCGGTATGGTTATTCCTCTGTGTGCGACATAAACCGTACCGAGTATATCGGTTAATTCGTCGATTGTTCTGCCGGCATCGAGTCGTCGTGCGACTTCAGCGACGGCCTTTTCCGCCATTCCATAAACCAGCAAATCAGCCTTGGCGTCAATCAATACGGAGCGTTTAAGCTGGTCCTCGATGTAATCGTAATGCACCAGCCTGCGAAGACTTGCCTCCATGCCACCAAGAATAATCGGCACATTAGGGTATGCCTGCCTAGCCCTTGCAGAATAGACTAAAAGAGGCCGCCTCGGTCGTAATCCGGTAACACCGCCGGGGCTATAGACATCCTGCTTTCGGCGGTTTCCGAGCGAGGCATAGTCATTAAGCTGCGAATCTATACAGCCGCTTGTTATTCCCCAGAATAAACGCGGTTTGCCAAGTGAACGAAATTCATCGACACTGCGCCAGTCGGGCTGTGCTAAAACAGCCACACAAAATCCGAGCTTTTCAAGCCATCTGCCGATAAGCGCCACTCCGAAGGAAGGATGGTCAACATAAGCATCACCTGTAACCAGAATAATATCCGGTTCATTCCGGCCAAGTCGATGCAAATCATCGGTTGTAATCGGCAACAAAACATCTATGTCAGCGTTGTTTTTATTCATTTGAGCATTATATCACAACCGAAGGATTTTTATTCAGATATAAAAACATGAAAAAAGACCGGCTGTTATATTGGCAGCCGGCCTTTAAAACCATCTCATAGCAAGAATTACAAAGGTTACGTCATTCTTTGTCCTGCCCCTGTGGTAGTGCGGCGACCAACTGTGATGGTCTTGCCATCACGTATGACCTCAATTTTTACAGCCGTACCCTGGGTGACACCAGTCATCAACTCATTGAATGATTCAACTCCGGTTACCTTTGTGCCGTTGATAGATAAAACGATGTCTCCCTTTTGCAGACCAAACCGGGTTGCACGGCCCGTTGTATTCACACTTTCCAGCATAACACCGCCATCTGCATTAGCTACAGCAGTAGCACCAATATTTACAGCGGCACCGCCTCTGCCGACGCTCGTACCGGCTTCCGGGGTTGTGTTGCTTCCTATTGTACCACCGCGTGTACCAGCACCTGCACCTGCCCCACCGCGGAAACCTCTTCCCGCAGCCGTACCGAAGGTAATTCCAAGTCTTTCAACAGTATCCTGGAATGTTTTTTGCTGTCGTGCAATAAGGTCTTCGACGAGCTTAGCAGTTTCTTTTGCCCCTTCTTTTGCAGCCGAATCTGCAATCGCCTGAAGTTCAGCTATTGCGGCGTTGTGGTCTGCCTGTACTTGGTTGCCTTTGAGTATCATAAGCTGGTCTTCTATTGTGGCTATGGCAGCCTGTCGCTGAGCCGCAACACCTCCACCCATACGAGCGCCACCGATTCCAGCTCCCGCACCGGCACCTCTTTGCGCTCCTGCTCGGCCACCGCCCATTGCCCCTCTACCAGCCCCAGCCATTGCTCCTCGACCAGCCCCGGCTCTTGCGCCTGCTCCAGTGTCCGTCCCTGTTCCGGCAGCCTGTGCAAACACAGCAACCGTCAATGCTAAAACTGTCAGAACAGCAGCAATTGAAAATATGTACTTTTTCATAAGAGTAATCTCCAACAAACAGTAAAAAATTTTTTACTTACAACTACTAACGAATCAACCTGTGATAATTCACTGGTAATCATCATTTTAAAATGTTCATTGCTTACAATACGACAGACGTTAATATGTGTTCTTTTATTGCAGAGAATAATATTAACCTACTAGATAAATGACCTGCCTGATTTGACTTAAAAAGGTTGAAATATCAGAAGTGATTGCATCTTTGTCGCATAAGTGGCTCTCAATAAAACTGACTAATTTTGAGCCGATTATTACCCCATCTGCCCCCAGACCAACAACTGCCGCTGCATGCTCAGGTTTGCTGACACCAAAACCCACGCATACCGGTATATTCGTCAATTTCTTTAATTTTACGAGCAACTGCCCGATTGAGCTGCCGAGTTGGTCTCTGCTGCCGGTAACGCCTAATACTGAAACCGCATATATAAAGCCGGTAGTTTTTGAGGCGATTAACTTCATCCTCTGTTCTGTGGTAACAGGAGTTACCATAAAAACAGTTTCAAGACCCGCCGACGCTGCCAGACCTGTGATTTCATCCGCATCGTCTATGCTCAAATCGGCGACAAGTACGCTGTTGACCCCCGCACTGTAACAATCAATGAAGAACTTTTGCGTACCATACTGATAAATAAGATTGTAATACATCAGCAGGCCTATCGGGATATCCTTGTATTTTTTAACCTGCCCGATGAAATCGAACGCTTTTGCGGTTGTCATACCGGCAGTTATTGCCCGAATATCGGCTTTCTGTATGGTAGGTCCGTCAGCGATTGGGTCAGAAAACGGAATACCAAGCTCCAGAATATCCGCACCGGCATCAATGGCTGCTTTCACAATGGCAAGACTCGTATCAAAATCCGGGTCGCCAATTACAAAAAACGGTATTAACGCCGCTCTTTTTTTCGCTGCCAAATCAGTAAAAACTTTCTTATATCCCATTTTGATTTTTCTCTTAATTTGTGATTTTCCTGTGTTTTTCAACTATTGAGACGTCTTTATCGCCTCTGCCGGACAGATTCACCACTGCAATCGTATCCGGCTTCAATTTCCCTTTTTGCTGCATCAAATACGCCAGTGCGTGCGAGCTTTCCAAAGCCGGCAGAATGCCTTCTGCTTTGGTCAGAAGCTCAAAAGCGTCAAGCACAGCATCATCCTCGGCGGCAAAATACTCTGCCCTGCCGGTATCTTTCAGCATACAATGCTCAGGCCCGACAGCGGCATAATCCAGTCCCGCACTTACAGATTCCGTATCATAGACCTGCCCGTTTTTATCCTGAAGCAGATAAGCTTTTGCTCCGTGCAGGATTCCAACCCTGCCGTCTGAAAGTGACGCTGCGTGCTTGCCGGTAGCCAGCCCCCTGCCGCCTGCCTCGACGCCAATGAGTTTGACATCCTTGTCCTGGATGAAACCGGAAAAAATACCAATCGCATTGCTGCCGCCGCCGACACAGGCAACAACCATATCAGGCAGTCTGCCGATTTTCTCCAAACACTGCTGCCTTGCCTCGCTGCCTATGCAGCTTTGAAAGTGCTTAACTATCGTCGGATACGGGTGGGGCCCCGCCGCTGAGCCGAAAAGATAAAAAGTATCTGTAACATTGGCCGTCCAGTAGCGAAGGGCATCGTTGATGGCATCTTTCAACGTGCCTGTGCCGCCTTCGACGCCGATGACCTCTGCACCGCACAATTTCATTTTGTGGACATTGACAGACTGCCTTTCAATATCGGTAACGCCCATAAATATTTTGGTTTCCATTCCGAACAGAGCGCCTGTCATCGCCGTAGCCAGGCCGTGCTGGCCGGCACCGGTCTCTGCGATGAGCTTTTTCTTGCCCATATATTTAGCTAAAAGTCCCTGGCCAAGCGTATTGTTGATTTTATGCGCCCCGCCGTGCAGCAAGTCCTCCCTTTTCAGATAAACCGCAAAACCGACATACTCGCTGAATCTTTTTGCGTGATACAAAGGAGTTGGTCTGCCTGCATAATCGCTCGACAGCATTGCAAGCTCTGTTGTGAAATTCTCCTGCCTGTAAAAACGGTAAAAGGCATCCTCCAGCTCCTCCAGCGCCGGTATCAAAACCTCCGGCACGTAGAAGCCGCCGAAATCGCCAAATCTGCCTCTATATTTCATATTGTCGTTCCTACATTCTCGAAATTCAATGTGGCACGGCCATCTTGGCCGTGCTTTCACGGGCTGGAAGCCCGTGATACTATTTACCCCCTTAACAGTTTTATATTATCGAATAGTTGCTTCATTTTTTTATGGTCTTTCCTGCCCGGCTGGGATTCCACCCCGCTGCAAACATCAATACCGTACACACCCAGCTTTATTGCATCGGCGGCATTATCGGGATTGATTCCCCCTGCCAGGAAAATCCGCTTGCTGATATTGCCGATTATATTCCAGTCAAAGCTGACTCCGGTACCGCCGTATTTGGCGGGATTATACGCATCCAAAAGCACCGCATCGGTAAAAAACGCATCGGCGCTTTGAATGTCACTCCGGTCTTTGACCCTTATCGCCTTCATCGTCTTGACATTTCGCGATAGAAATTGCCGGCAGAACTGTGGGTCCTCGTCGCCGTGCAACTGAATCCAATTCAACTGGCAAAAGTCAATAGTTTCATTTATTTGCTCCAGTGGTGTGTTGACAAAAACCCCGACTATATCGGCAAAGGTAGGCAGCTTACTAATAATATCGAATGCCTGCTGTACATTTATAAAACGCGGACTGCCGGAATAAAAATTAAATCCGAGCAAATCAGCCCCCATATCCATCGCTGCAATGGCATCTTCATAATTTGTAATGCCGCAAATCTTTACCTTTACTATCAACATATTCGTCGCTCTTTGCTCGTGACACGGGTCACGAGTCACGGGTCACATTAGAAATCTCTATCAATTTCTCCAAAGCTGTCATCGCTTTGCCCTGGTCGATTGAGTCTTCAGCCAGCTTGATTGCTGAAGCAAAATCGCTCACCAGCCCGCCGGCAATCACACCGGCAGCAGCATTGAGAATAACTATATCCCTGCGGGGTCCGGTTTCCCTGCCGCTTAAAATATTCAGCAAAACCGCAGCGCTGGCCTTCGCATCGGTTACTTTCAATTTCTCCATATCCTCCGGTTTAAATCCCAAATCTTCCGGTTTAAGCTCTTTTCGGTTCAACAGACCATTGTTAAGTTCTACGATTTTGGTTATGCCGGAGGTACTGATTTCATCCAATCCTTCGCAGTGAACCACCATAGCATATTTGGTCCCCAGCATCTTTAGAGCTTCGGCCATTGTGTCCATCAGCTCCTCAGATGCAACACCGAGAACCAGAGCCGGTGCGCCGGCAGGATTTGTCAAAGGCCCCAGAATATTAAAAACCGTCCTAAAACCAAGACTCTTGCGGATGGGCTGGACATATTTCATCGCCGGATGATACATCGGGGCGAACATAAATCCAATATGCGCACCTCTGACACATTCAGCCACTACATCAGGGCCGGGGGCGATATTAATCCCAAGCTCCTCAAGCACATCGGCAGCGCCGCATTTGCTGGTGATTGCACGGTTGCCGTGCTTGGCGACATACACACCCGCACCGGCTGCAACCAGAGCCGATGCCGTCGAGACATTAAACGTCTTAACCGCTGCACCGCCCGTACCTACAACATCAATGAAATGAGCAAGACCGGTCTGTACCTTGACTGAGTGACTTCGCATCGACTGCGCAAGCCCCGCCAGTTCTGCAGCCGTAGGCCCTTTAATCTGCATAGCTGTAAGAAAAGCTGCAATCTGAGAATCCGGTACTTCGCCGTGAAACACTATATCCAGCAGACTTACTGCCTGCTCGAAACTGAGGTTCTGCCCATCCAGCAGAGGCTTAATATATTCGGTTATTGTTGCCATTATCCGTGACTCTTTCTTTCCTGTGCGATTTTTAATACATTTTCGATTATTTTCCCGCCGGCAGGTGTCAGTATGCTCTCAGGGTGAAACTGCACGCCAAATACGGGGAATTCCTTATGCTGAACCGCCATTACAATACCTTCAAAATCGGCAGTCTTTTCCAGACAATCGGGCATCTCCAGTGCAACTAAGCTGTGATATCGGCCGGCCTGAAGCGGATTCTCAATGCCGGCAAATAATCCTTTTGTATTGTGTGTTACTCTCGATGGCTTGCCGTGCATCGGCTGCGGCGCATGCCCTATTTTCCCGCCGAAATACTGAACGATTACCTGATGTCCCAGACAAACGCCGAAGATTGGCAGCTTGCCCTTGAAATAATCCACCGCTGCCAGCGACACCCCTGCCGAATCCGGATTACCCGGTCCGGGAGAAATCACGAGCAAATCCGGGTCAAATTCGCCGGCTATACTTTTCAGCTCATCCATACTCGTATCCGAGCGATAGACCCTCGCATCGCAGTTGCGCTTGCAGAAATCATCAACCAGATTATACGTAAAAGAGTCAAAATTATCGATAAATAAAATTTTTCTATCCATTTATTTTCCCCTGATTGCCCGCAGGCAGGAGCCTGCCTTGTGTTCTGTCTCCTCAAATTCGCTCTGCGGGATACTATCGTGAACTATGCCCGCCCCAACCCGGATATAAGCCGTATGGTCTCTGACCTGCAGCGAACGTATAGTAATGCAACTGTCGAACTGCCCGTCAACCGTCAGATAGCACACCGCCCCGCCGTAGTAGCCGCGTTTGGTTCTCTCCAGTGTCCGAATAATTTTCATCGCCTCGATTTTCGGTGCGCCTGTCAATGTCCCCATATTCATCGTGGCCAAATACGCACTTAGCGCATCGAGCCTCTGAGCAAGAGTGCCCCTGACATTGCTGACTAAGTGCTGGACGGATTCATATTTTTCAGCCGTCAGCAGCTCAGTAACAATCCTGCTGCCCGGCTCAGAGACACGGGCAATATCATTACGGGCTAAATCGACAAGCATCATATGTTCGGCCAGTTCCTTGTGGTCGATTTTAAGCTCCGCCTCGTAGCGGAAATCGGTGTCGGCGTCGATTTTGCCTGCGATTTTGCCTCTGGGTTTCGTGCCGGCTATTGGGCGAATCTCCACGATGCGCTTGTTACCCGTATCTGCAGCCCCAACTCGTAGATTCAATTCAGGACTCGAACCCATCAGAATCGTATCAGGAGTATTAAGATAGAACATATAAGGTGAAGGATTCAGCTTCCGCAGTCTTTTATACACATCCAGCGGCTCATCAGGACAAGGCTCAATAATGGTTCTGCTTAAAACCACCTGAAATATGTCACCATCTATGATATGATTCTTTGCGGTTCTGACCATTTGCTCGTATTCGCTTTGGTTCGTATCGCTGGACGGCGCAGGCAACGAACCATTGAATCGCCGACCAGTCGGGGTATCAAACCTGGCAATATTAAAATAATAATCAAAACAGTCCTGTGCCTCGGCAACAACTGCATCGCGGTCACCATCGGTGATAAAACTATTCACAATTACATAACCCCGGCCCTCGGCGTGGTCCATAAGAAAAATATTATCCGCAAAGAAAAGCTCATAATCGGGATTGCCCAGTATGTCTTCCTTATTGGCCGGAAGCGTCTCGAACTGGTCGATAAAATCATAGCTCAACGCACCAAACAGACCGCAGGTAACTCTGAAAGGCCTGCTGGCCAGCTTAAATGCAAAAGCAACTGCCCGCAAAACATCCATCTGGTTCGTAGTTTGCAACCGGCTTTGCTCATCGATGATTTTCTGCTCCCGTCTAATCCTTCCGGTTATCTGCTCTGCATCAAGCTGTAAAGATTCACAGAAGCCGAATATTTCTTTAGCCCTGTCAGCCAGATATTTTAATATGCGCCTGCCCGTGCCGCTAAGTACCTTGATAGTAAAATCAGTGCCTGTACCAGTCAGATAAAGCGCCGGCCTGGCAGTGCCGAAGCTCAACTCTTTATAACCGGCCAAATGTTCTTTAGACTCGAACAGGCAGCAGTTATTTGCCCTGCCGTAATCGCTCAGTTTGGCAAAAAAATCGAGCGGGTCACCGATGTCAATCTGTCTGACAATAGGCACTATCTGTCCGGGGCCGGCACTATTTAATATTTGTCTGTATTGTTCCATAACCTATATTTAAACCTCATTTTTAGCTTTATTCAGCCTAAAACACAAACAAAAAAAAGCAGCCTGTTTTTCCAACAGGCTGCGTATCAAACACCTCGAACAAATTTTTAGCTGCAAATCTACCGCATACCCGCCGGATTTATCCAACAGGCCGCCACCAACAACCATTATTTTTACGGTTAATTTGCCTCATTATTATATTATATCGCATTATTATAATTCTGTCAAGAACCTACTGCCAGAAATTTTGGATTTTTTAATATTATTTGTCGAATCTCCATAAATAAACCGTCATATTCTTAGCAGCCATTCTGTCTGCGTGCCAGTCAAGATATAACACATTACAACCGTCTTTGTGTCTGTCCTTCGCCACTCTTCTGCCATTGGTAACATCCTGACTGGTGGAAGTTGGCAGGTGCGACACCGACCAAACATCGCATCTTTCTATCCCGGTGTCGGTCGATTTTGTTATGATAGGTCGCCACGAACCAGATTCGTTATCCACAAGATAAACCGTTTCAGCTTTTCGTTTGACGTTAGTCAGCTTGCTTGGGTTGGTTGTTTCCGAACCGACATTATCACTTTTACTGCTAAACTTCCAGCCATTGATTACATAGCAAATCGTCTGTTGTTTGTTGGGATAAGCAGGACAACGGTAAATTTTGACAGTACTATAGTCACCGGATACATTTTTCTGGGACAAAAATGGCATAAAAAGCTGAAACCAGGCCAAGTCCGGATTATCCCCCAGCGAACGAGGGATGAAGTCATTATAATTCACAGCATAAAGATTAGCTGCCACCCCAATATTATGCAGATTACTCCGGCAGTAAATCATCTGGGCCTGTTTTCTCGCAAGTGAAAGCGACGGCATCATTATCGCTATCAACAAAGCAATAACGGAAATGACTACGAGTAATTCTATTAATGTAAATCCTCTTTTCTGATTCATAGGTGCCTCTTTTCTGTATCAGCGGATCCCCCAATTGCCATATTTAGATCTTACTGATGTATTATAGCAATTCTATCACAAAAACTCAAGTGAATATTTTGTACAATTTACTCGTGTTGCTTAGCTGTATATCAGCCAACACGACCTGTATAATTCAGATTTATGCCACATCCTGGATTAGCAATATGCTCGTTAATAGGGCACATTTTATTGCCGAATTAAATTTGTATTACAGGATAGCTGCATTATACGGCGATTGTCTGTTTGACCTTGCCGCACAATGACTTATATCGGTAGGTTCTTTTGGATGAACATAATTAAAATTAACACTATATGGAGCGCAGATGGATACAAAAGCATACAAGGTACTTATGATTGAAGACGACAAAATAGACCAGATGGCTTTTGTGCGTATGGTTAAAGAAGAAAAATTCACTTATGATTACATTATCATTGATACCGTTGAAGGAGCAAAAAAAATACTCAATGACCATCAATTCGATGTGATTATATCAGATTACAATCTCAAAGACGGAACTGCTTTTGAGATTCTTGATTCTGTGAAGGATACACCTATCATCTTTG
>CAZYWY010000006.1:9752-13222 GCA_964651605.1 uncultured Pirellulales bacterium
CTTTGCAACTGGCGCCGGCAACGAAAAACTCGCCGTCAAAGCAATGAAGGCAGGCGCTTATGACTACCTGATAAAAAACGCCGAACGAGGCTACCTTGCAGTGCTGCCTATGGTGATAGAAAATGCCATAAACCACGCCAAGATGGAAAAGGAGGTCAAAAACTACCATGAAAATCTCGAGGAGCTTGTAAAACACCGCACAGAACAACTCGAGCAGGAGAAAGAACTGCTGTCTGTAACTTTTTCAAGTATGACAGATGGAGTGGTCGTAACGGATGCACAAAAGAAAATTGTTCTGCTTAATAAAGTGGCTGAGCAGCTTATCGGAGTCAGACTTGAGGATGTCAAAAACAGACCTGTCGATGAGGTTATGCAGCTTCTTGACGAGAACTCAAGAGAGCCTGTTGAAAATCCAGTGGACCAGGTACTTGCCACAGGCGATGTTGCGACCAGAATCGAGCCGAGCCTAATTATTCAAAAAAACGGCCGGCGGTATCCAGTCTTAGCCGCAGCCGCTCCTATTCGCAGGAATCAGGCCGTTGTAAGAGGAGCAGTTATGCTTTTGCACGACCTCTCAGCAGAACGCGAAATAGACCGTATGAAAACCGATTTCGTCTCTTCCATCTCGCACGAATTACGGACGCCGCTGACATCCATCAAGGCCTACACAGAGACGATTCTGCGTGACTCGAATATGTCTGAGCCGATAAAGCACGAATTTTTAATCGCCATAGATGAAGAATCAAACCGGCTGGCGGAGCTTGTGAATGGGCTGCTCGAAATCTCACAACTGCAAAGCGGCAAGGTACAAATAAACGAACAGAATATTGATATAACAAAGACTATCAAAAAAATAGTGTCATCTTTGCAATACACTGCCGACAAGAAAAAAATCCGGATTGAAATAGTCGGCGAGAATGCAGATATCAGTTTTATTGGCGATGAAGCCAAGTTATATTCGATGTTTTCAAACCTAATCAATAACGCCATTAAATTCACTCCCGCCGAGGGACTTGTGAGCGTCGGCATCAGCCGGCAGGATATGGAATTGATAGTAACAGTAAGTGACACCGGTATAGGGATACCAAAAGAGGAACTCTCAAAAATATTCCATCGGTTTTATCGTGTCAAACAGCAAGGCAAACAGATTCCGGGGACGGGACTGGGGCTTGCTATCGTTAGTGAAGTTGTTGCTTTGCATAATGGAAAAGTCGAGGTTGGCAGCAATTTAGGGCGAGGAACAACTTTTACGGTGATTTTGCCTTTACAAAAAGGATGCAAAAAAACACTGAAACAATCGCTGCTGCCGTCAATTAACCAAAACAGTAAAGACTTAATCTGACATTTCTGAATAAGTTGAACTTGTCCCACTCACCGTCAGGTTGTAAAACTTGCGTAAATTTTACTGCCTCCCCAAATCCTTATTTGTTTAAGGGCAGAGCAATATAAAAGCCTCCCTATGAACACCAAAGAAGTTTTGAAAGCTAAAATTTTTATAACTTTTCCAGGCTATGCTTGAAAGTTGGGTATTGCACGGATACAATCAAATGAGACATTTTGGTATGATAAATACAAATATCTTTTAACATTTTTTTGGAAAGGGAAATGATTATGAAAAAGAAAACAATACTAATACTTTTCGCTTGTGCTTTGGTAGTAACTGCCACACTATGTACCATACAGGCACAGCCAAATCCCGCAGCCCCCACCGGTACAGCGCGAGGCGGCATAGCAACAGGTGGTCGAGCACCTGGTGGTGCAATGCAGGGTGGACGCGGTGGAATGGGCTTCCGAGGTATGTCTGCGCCAGCCGGACCTCCGGCTCCTGTGCCTGCGGAAGTTGCGATACCACGGCCCACCACGGAAGAAGTAGAAAAGATAAATGCCGAGCTCAAGCGATTTATCGATAACAATACATCTGCTGTCAAGGACCTGCTGAAGAAGTACGCATCGCTCCTGACGGTTCAGGTTCCACGTGACAATGCCTGCATCCGTCCCGTCCAAACGAGGGTACGAACTACCCAACGCCACGACGGATTCGTCGAGACCGCCAAGAACGGCGATTTTGACATCCTCTTCGAAGGCGACTCCATCACCGACTTTTGGCAGAACGCCGGTGCCGAAGTGCAGAAGAAGTATTTCGGCGACGTCATAGTGGCCAATTTCGCAGTTAGTGGCGACACCACCCAGGGCGTTCTTTGGGGTCTGCTGAACGGTGAAGGCCAGGGAAAACCTAAAGCCATCATGCTGATGATTGGTACAAACAACACCGGCAGCAACACCGGGCCGGAGATTGCCGAAGGCGTCGGAGCTATCGTCTATGAGTTGCGCAAGGATTTCCCGGATGCCAAGATTATGCTCCTGGCAATATTCCCACGCGGATCCAACGCAAACGATTCCAATCGCATCAAGAACGAGCAAGCCAACAATATCATCGCCAAGCTGGATGACGGAAAGCACATATTCTTCACGAATATCAACGACAAATTCCTTAAACCTGATGGGAGTCTTATTGGTTTCGGCGGCGACAATCTTCACCCAAACGCGGAAGGTTATGAAATCTGGGCTAAGGCCGTTGCTGACACGCTCAAGAGCTGGGCAAAGTAACCTGCCAATGCCCTTGTTGTAATTGTGAAACAACATCGCATCGGCTCTGATGCCGGCTACTGTATACATAATGTTTGTCTCCAAGGAAATTATTATGAAAACAAAATTGGCGGTATTCTCGTTAGCAGCATTACTCTCATTCAATACGACCGTTTTTGCTGAACCAGACCCGAATTTCTACATTTATTTGTGCTTTGGACAGTCCAACATGGAGAGCGGGGCACGAATGGAGGAGATGGACCGAACCGTCGATAAACGCTTTCAGGTCATGGCGGATTTTAATGCTCCCAACAGGGGCTGGAAGAAGGGCAACTGGTACGATGCTGTCCCGCCATTGACTGCGCGAGGCAGAGGTATTTCCCTTGTCGATTATTTCGGCAGGACGATGGTTGCCAACCTGCCGGAGAACATCAGAATTGGCATCGTGAAGTGCTCGGTCTCCGGAACCAAGATTGAATTGTGGGACAAGGACGCTTGGAAAACCTACCTTGCGAACCTTCCTCCTGGTGACGCCTGGAAGATTCCCGCCGCCGCCATATACCAACCCAGCCCCTACCAGTTCCTGGTGGATCAGGCCAAAATCGCCCAGAAGGACGGCGTTATCAGGGGAATTCTCATTCATCAGGGCGAGTCGAATTTCGAAGACCCGAACTGGCCCATGAAGGTGAAAAAGATATACGGCGACCTGATGAAGGACCTGAATCTCAAGCCCGATTCCGTTTCGCTGTTCGCAGGTGAAGTGGTCAATGCAGATCATCAAGGTGAAAAAGCAGCCTTCAATGAAATCCTGAAGAAGCTGCCTGAAACGCTTCCGAATTCCTATGTTATTTCTTCCGCTGGTCTGCCGTGTAATCCAGATCATC
>CAZYWY010000006.1:13232-15592 GCA_964651605.1 uncultured Pirellulales bacterium
GCGATATGCCGAGAGGGCGCTTTCCTTGATGGGTTATAAAGCCACCGAACCAAAGCAACCCTATATACAACCGGTATCGCCCCCCGCAACCATACCTTCCGCGAACAATACCGGGGCAGCCGCTTCGTCGCTATCAACCGTTCCGACGAAGCAGTGATACCGCTCGAATGCGCCAGCGGCATGTAATGCGATTGGCTCAACGCCCTTACGATGCAGGCCGGACATCTGACCACGAACATAACTAAACAAATGTTCAGTAGGCTGACATGATTGAATAAGCGTGTCCCTCGCGCAAAGCCGCTTAAAACTGCGGCAGATAGGTCGTGTATAAATCCTGCTCCGTTCCCCCTGCTATCGCTTGGCAATAATATACTTTGCAATTATTGCCGGCGGTTTATTATCAACGGCCATTTTAGAGCCAACGATATTTCGCTCAAACCAGCTTCACACATCTTTCACAAAGGTCGGGATGGGTGCTGTCGACACCGACACTCGGCCAGTAGTTCCAGCATCGCTGGCATTTCTGGTATTCGCTCTTCTGGGCAACAACCATAGTCTTGTCTGCGTTTTTTTGCAGTTTAACCTGGCTGACAATGCACAGGGCGGCAAATTGTTCCAGCCCGAATTCGCTGAGCAATGCTGCATCTTCTTCATTGCAGCATATTGTTACACAGGCCTGCTGGTTGCTTGCGATTTTTTTATCCCGCCTTAATTCTTCGAGTACTCGCAGGACTTCATCACGCAAGGCCATCAACTTCTGCCACCAGGATTCTGTACTTCTGAAGTCCATTGAATCGTCAATCTTAGGCATCTGAGCCAGATGGACGCTTTCGCAGTCCTGCGATTTGTATTTCATTACCTGCCAGGCCTCTTCAGCGGTATGAACCAGTATTGGAGCAAACAGCCGAACAAGGCTGTCGAGTATTTTGTACATCGCTGTTTGCCCGCTTCGCCGTGAAAGGCTGTCCTGAGCATCGCAATACATCCTGTCCTTCAGCACATCCATATAAATGCTGCTCATCTCGACCGAGCAGAAATTATACAGAAGCGAAAAAACCCTGTGGAATACAAAGCCTTCATAAGCAGCGGCAACCTCAACGAGCAGCTTTTGCAGTTGCTGCATCGCCCATTGGTCAATTTCCGTCATCTGCTCATATTTAACGCTGTGCTTTTCCGGGACAAAATCGCTCGTGTTGCCCATCAGATACCGGATTGTATTTCTGATTTTCCTGTAGGCATCCTGTGTTCTGCCGATTATTTCATCGTTGCAGCGGATGTCATCCTGATAATTCACGCTCGATACCCACAGCCTTAAAATATCCGCACCGTATTTGACCACCTCATCCTGTGCATTGATATAGTTGCCCAGCGATTTCGATTGTTTCATCCCTTTTTCATCAACTGTAAAGCCATGCGTCAGAACCTTCTTAAACGGTGCATTCCCCGTAGCTCCAAGACACGGCAGCAATGATAACTGGAACCATCCGCGATGCTGGTCCGAGCCTTCCAGATACAAATCAACCGGCACCGGCCAGCCTGCACCTTTGGCACAAACGCTGTACCAACTACAGCCGGACTCGAACCAGACATCAAAAATATTTTCTTCCTTCTGTAGTTCACCGAGAGTAAAACCATCGGGCAACTCGAAATCATCGCCTAAAATCTGTTGCGGCGTATCCGTGAACCATCTGTCCGAGCCATACTTGCCAATATAATCGGCCACCACCAAAACAGACTCCCGGCTCAAAAGTGCTTTACCTTCGGGATTAACGAATACCGGTATCGGCAGCCCCCAACTCCGCTGTCGGCTTATACACCAGTCCGGCCGGGATTCGAGCATTCCTGTGATTCGCTTTTGTCCCCACTCGGGAATCCAGGTTACATTTTCGACACTCTCTAGCGCTAAAGCACGCAGATTCTTACCGATGCCGGGCAATTCCCTGTCAACGCTGATGAACCACTGTTCGGTCGCTCTGAAAATCACCGGGTCCTTGCTGCGCCAGCAATGCGGATAGCTGTGTGTGATTTTGCTCAGGGCGTAAAGCAATCCCTGCCCCTGCAAACGATTATTTACCACAGTGTCAGCTTCGAGAACTTTAAGCCCCTTCAGCCAGTCCGGCACGGTGTCATCATATCGACCATCATCCATCACCGGTGAATAAACAGCCAGACCATACTTCTGACCTGACATATAGTCCTCAAGACCGTGACCCGGTGCAATATGAACCAGGCCGGTGCCGTCCTGCGTGGTAACATAATCGGCAAGAATAACCATATAGGCATCCTTGTCGGTCGGATTTTTCGCAACGAAAGGATGCACATATCGCAGGCCTTCGAGGTCACGACCCTTGACCGGCTTT
>CAZYWY010000007.1:0-4538 GCA_964651605.1 uncultured Pirellulales bacterium
GTGACATATTGTCACGGTGGCATCGGCGTTGGGCTTTTTCTGGATGAGCATATTGGCCAGTGGCTTGCCTACGATATTGCTGCGTCCGACGATAACTACATCGGCGCCTTTGATTGTAACGCCGCTGCGAACCAGCAGTTGAACAATACCGTTCGGCGTGCAGGGCAGAAATGCCTTCTCGCCCGTCATCATCCTGCCGATATTGAGCGGATGAAAACCGTCCACATCTTTGGCCGGGTCAATGGCAGAAAGCACCGAGGATTCGTTCAGATGCTTCGGCAGGGGCAACTGGACCAGTATGCCGTGAACGTTGGGGTCTTTGTTCTTTTTTTCGATAAGAGCCAGCAATTCTTCCGCAGTGGTTTCTGTCGGCAGACGGTTGTCGTCCGAATAAATCCCCACGTTCTGACAATCTCTTTCTTTCGCTGTAACGTAAGACTGCGATGCCGGGTTGTCTCCAACCAGAATCACCGCCAGTCCCGGCGTTATGCCGTTTTTTTTCAGCGAGGCTATTTCAGCAGCAAATTCCGCACGCATATCAGCAGCGATTTTTTCACCATCTATAATTTTTGCCGGCATCGCAACATTCTCCTATATGACATTTTCAAGGATTAAGAATAAATATATCAAATATTAAAAAGCAAAAATCAAAATAGCGGAATCCCTTAGGGATGACATCTTTAATTTTGCCTTTTGATATTTGATTTTTAATTTTTTAAAACAGTCCTTGTACTTTCCCCGTATTAACATCTACATCAATTCTTCTAAAGGCCGGGTTAGAAGCCGTGCCCGGCATCAGCTTTATATCGCCTGCGACAGGCACGATGAATCCGGCCCCTTTATAAATCAGGATGTCACTTATCGGCAATACCCAGCCGCTCGGCCTGCCCTTCAGGTCCGGCTGGTGCGACAGACTCAGGTGCGTTTTGACCATACAGGTCCCCAGTGTCGCTGCGGCGGGGTCGGCCTCAAGAGCCTTGGCTTTGGCAAGGGCATCATCCGTATAAGTTACGCCGGCAGCGCCATAAACCTCTTTTGCTATAAGCTCAATGCGCTGCCGAAGCGGCGTGTGTAAATCATAAAGAAAATGGAAATTGTTCGGTCTGCTGCAGGCCTCGATGACCGCTTCAGCCAGCTCTTTTGCACCGTCGCCGCCTTTTAACCAGTGCTGCGAGACAGCGACCAGAGCGCCGTTCTTTTCAGCTATCTTTCGTATGAAATCGGTCTCGGAGTTGGTGTCGGTCTGGAAATGGTTTATGCAAACGACAGGCTGGATGCCGCTCTTTTTTACCGTCTCAATATGAGCAGCCAGGTTCGAGCAGCCTTTTTCGAGCAGCCCGATATTTTCGCTGGTGTATTCCTGACTTAGAGGCAGACCCGGCTTGACCACAGGGCCGCCTCCGTGCATTTTCAGAGCGCGAACTGTGGCGACTATAACTACCGCATCGGGTACCAGGCCTGATATGCGGCATTTGAGATTCCAGAATTTTTCATAGCCGATATCCGCACCGAAGCCGCTCTCGGTAACGTGATATTCGCTGAGCTTTGTACCGAGCATATCGGCTATAATGGAGCTTTGGCCTATGGCGATATTGCCGAACGGACCTGCGTGGACAAATACAGGCTGACCCTCGATAGTCTGCAGGAGATTCGGATGAATGACATCAACAAGCCAGGCCGTCATAGCGCCGTCAACCTCAAGGTCGGCGGTGGTGACTTCGTTGCCTTTTTTGTCATAGGCGACGACGATTCCGGCTATGCGCCTGCGAAGGTCTTTAAGGTCTTTGGCAACGGCCAGTATTGCCATAACCTCGCTCGCTGCGGAAACCTCAAAACCCGAATCCATCTCATAGCCGTCCATTTTCCCGCCCAGACCGATTCGAATATTACGCAGCGATTGTGCGCAGAAATCCATCGCCCATCGCATCTGGATTCGCTGCGGGTCAATATCCAGCCTGGTCAGATTACTTTGTGCCAGTCTGGCATCATCATAATTTCTCTCGTGCTGCATCCGCGAGGTAAGTGCCACCATCGCAAGATTGTGGGCGTTGGTGATAAAGTCGATGTCACCTGTCAGCCGGATTGAGAGGGGGGTCAGGGGTATGCACTGCGCCAGGCCGCCGCCGGCGGCAGAGCCTTTTATATTAAAAGTCGGACCGCTGCTGGGCTGGCGGATTGCACCGGTGGATTTTTTACCGAGTTTGCCCAAACCCCGGACAAGGCCTATTGTAGTAGTGGTTTTTCCTTCGCCCAGCGGCGTTGGAGTAATTGCGGTAACATCTATATACTTTCCGGCAGGCCGGTCTGAAAGGCGTTCGAGAACCTTCAGATAATCGACCTTGGCCAGATTTCGTCCCATCGGCAGTAATTCACCATCGCCCAGGCCGAGTTCCCGGCCCAGCCGGCCAATGGGTTTCATTGTCATTTCGGCAGCTTCTGCAATTTGCCAGTCTTTCATTTTTACAGGGTCGAGATTCATTTCCAGGTTCATTCTGAATAAATCTGGTCTATAAAGTGTTTTACAGTTGCCACCGCTCGCGGATGGCGCATACGAATAATATCAACGCCGGCCTGCAGCAGGCAAATCGCTGTGGCTGCTTCCCACATCGGGCCTCTGTCACGTGCTTTGCCCCAGGCTGGTATTTCCGCAAATGCCTCTTTAACTCTCCAGGCTTCATAGCCGGTATCGCATATAGCCGGCATTGCCAGCATTTTATCGCCGCCCAGTGCCGCAAGGCGTTGGCGTTCCTGTATCGAATAGGCATATTCTATGCCGTAGCCGAGTGCGCCGGTTGACTGATATGTAACGACTTTTTCAAGCGGAAATCCCATATCACTGACGAGAATATTGACCTGCTTGGCGATGTTTATGTCTATCGGGGCTTCGGTTATCAGATGATGTCCGTCAGCCAGGGCAATTGCGGTCAGTGACTTGTAATTTTTCTCAGTAACCGTGCCAAGCAGACAATTTTCTCCTTTGGCTGCGCCGCTGACTTTGGGCATAACAGAGTTGTCTTTCTCATCGCTGCCGCAGCCCCAAAGCACAAGCGGCACACCGACCGCCTTTAGCACCTGCTGAGTAACTTTCACGGCGTAAGAGGCATCTTTGTTGCCTTTATCGGGATGAATGCCTTCAAATTTCAGACAAATTAAATCAGCACCAAACTGTTCGACGCATTTCTTCGCCCATTTGTCCGGATGAGCCAGCACATCACGAAACGGCTCAACCAGGACATCCGGCCAGTCATCGGGTGCACTGTCGAGTACATCCATAGCTATGACAGGCTTACATCCGGCCTGTCCCGGCCTGCCGCCATAGACCACATTTCTGGCGCCGCCGACTGTTACGGTTGAGGTTCGGGTACCGCCGTTGCTTTTTGTCGCACCGAGCGTAACAGTGTGAACCGAACCGATAAAACTATCTGCAACTTCAGGTAAAGGCATCTAAAACTCCACTTTTAGTTTTGAGTTCTTAGTTTTGAGTTAAATTCAAAATTCATAACTCAAAACTTTCCTTTAATATTGTTTCAGCCGCCATATAAGCGGGATTATCTTCCGGCAGCTCGAAAACTGTTTTGCCATTCATCGAGTCTTCAAAAACGGCAGTATCATAAGGGATACAGCCGAGCGTTTCAACTTCATTCAGGACAAATTGTTCATTGTTGTCCAATTTCTTATTCCAGATGACGCCGATATGCTTTACCTCGATTGGCAGTTTTTTAGCCAGAGTGAAAATCCGCCGGGCAGTTACAATCCCGACTGGAGATGGTTCTGCCACGATACAGAGATAATCGATTTTGTTTGTCGTTCGGCGGGATAAATGCTCCATCCCAGCCTCGTTATCAATAACGACATACCGGTACTGGCTGCTGAGAGTGTCCAGAAATCTACGCAGCATATTGTTGACCGCACAATAACAGCCTGGCCCTTCAGGCCTGCCCATTGCCAGCAAATCGAACCCTTTGGATTCGGTAATTGCCTGCTGGATGGCGTATTCAACTGTTCGCAATTTGTCTGTCCCGCTGCTGCCGGTCTTTTTGGAACGGGCGTCTTCGCGAATATCCGCCACAGTGCCGGCCAGCTCGACGCCCAGCATCAAACCGAGACAGGAATTCGGGTCGGCATCGACCGCAAGTGCCGCACCGCTGCCTGTCTGCTCAATCAGGTATCTAATGAGCATCGCTGCTATTGTGGTTTTGCCCGAACCGCCCTTGCCGCTTACTGCTATTGTTGTTGTCATATAATTAACCTTAATCAGTGTATTTTTACGGAGGCAAATAAAGACAGGTCTGTGTGCGGCAGAAATTTCGCCTTTACAAATTCGTCCATATATTGCGGGTGACTCATCAGGTCGAAATAGGTCATACTGTGTGCGATTTGCTCGGCTGTTTCCCGAGCCTTGCGGCTCAGCAGCACCATTTTCGCACCGGCGACTGAGGTATTGCCCACATAGTGGATTTTTTCCGCCGGCACATCCGGCAGCATTCCGATTGTAACCGCCTGGCGGATATTCAGGAAATTGCCGAACCCGCCCGCCA
>CAZYWY010000007.1:4638-14003 GCA_964651605.1 uncultured Pirellulales bacterium
AGAGTTTTCAGCAGATTATTGATGTCACCGACTATCAGATTTTGCAGCCGGTCAAAGGCGTTGTTTTCTTCGGCGTACATAATTCTGCGGATATAGTCTTCGCCGAAATTGATTTGACTATTATACATCGCCTCGGTATCCAGCGTAGTAGCACCTGTCAAATCGACCAGATGTGCTACGACTGTGGTTGTGCCGATATCAACCGCCAGTGCAAAATTTCTGCCGCTGCAATCGCCCGGCTCGACAGCAATCAGCTCGGCAGCAGCACCGCAACTACAGAGCGTTGCAGTGGCTTTATAATCGCAGTTCTGGAGAATACCTGAAAGATTCTGGATATTGCTCAGGTTTGTATTCAGTATCGGGGCATCTATTTGCTGCCGGATTGCCGAATACAGACGACACAGGTCGTCCGTATGGTCTTGCACGGTAGGAGGGGACATCTGAACAAAAATTTTGCGAACCAGAGGCTCAGGAGTAAAATTTGAGATTTGAGATTTCAAATTTGAAATTTTAAGGGGGGCGTCCGTGAGAATTTGACCTGTCTGCAAAGTATGAGATTCTGGGACATAGACCGTAACATCATCCAGCACCATACTCTGACAGGCTAAAACAATGTTCTGCCGGATTTCATCTTCGCTGAGCAATGCGGTATCTTTTGTCTTGACCTTTTTGGTATCGTTCACAGTTACCTTGCATTTGCCGCAGTAGCCATCCCCGCCGCAGATACTACTTAGATATACACCGGCCTTTTGAGCTGCTTCGAGCAGGGTAGTTCCCGCCGGCACAATCACCTTCAGGCCGGCCGGCTCGAAGCGAATCGTACAGTTTTTGCCTTTTATTTTTGTCACTGTCAGTTCCAGATTGTCCTGAGATATTTTGGAAGCATTGAGCTTTCTCTGGGGCCGACCAGCACTTCCCAGTTTGTTGCCTGCTCGATTTTGCCGCTCAGCACCGCCACATAGCCCGGTATTATCAGCCTGCGATGTTTTAGTAGTTTCTCTACGCCGTTTTTGGCCATAGCATCTGCGACTGTTTTTTCAGTGAGCTTGTCGCCCGAATAGGCTGTCAGGACGCTCGTGCCTTCAGTATCGACCACAAGGATGTAGCTGGAGATTCTGCTGGCTTCAACGTCGGACTGTACCGAATAGTACGTCAGGGAGAAATTCGTTGTGAACATCAGCGGCGAATTTTCATCAGGCTGGCCAACTGTATAGAGCTTAGGCTCGACCTGGACCGGTTTCTGCGGGTCGGTGTATATATTGCTTACGGTTGTCAGCATCGGCAAAAGTGCGTAAGGTTCGGCTGTATCGATAATAACCACTCCGCTGTATTTGCAAATCAGACTCACAGCAACGGCAGTCTGCATATCATCGCTCATTGATGGCACAAATGAAATTGTCGGGTATCCAAAAGGCCTGTAATTTTTCTTCAGGGCAAGCTCTCGGATTTCCGAGAGCTGATATAGCAGGTCCCGTGTGTTTCCCGTTGTCACTGCCGGCGGACAAAGCACAATATTCTCAAGACCTTTAGCCTTGAGCTGCTCGGTCAGTTGCGCCAGGGCTTCGAGCGAATCAGCAGTTACCGCAAGCGGGTAGTTGTTCTGCTTTGCTATTTTTGCTATATGTTCGGCATTGGCCGGCGTGGCACTTGCCAGCAGGGGAGTTCTGTCTTTGACGCGCTCTGCCGCTACAGCCATCGCTTCAGGCGACTTGCTGACAAGAATCATCGCAAGACCGCAGGAATTTTTAACGGCCTCTGCGGTTTTTGCAAAAGCTGCGGACGAACCACTATCGTTAATAATAGCAACTGCCCGCACGCCGATTTTTGAGCCGACCCGCTCGAATTGCAGTGCATTTATAGCTTTGATGCGTTTTTCCAAATCTCCGCCGGTAAGTTTGTCCGAAACCGTAACACCGAGAACTGCCGGATTGTGAAACTTCTCCTCGTGCCTGAAGCAGACAGTTTCATCGCCGATTTGCACTCGGTTGTCAGCCTGGCCGAATATTACTTTTGTCATCGGCGGGGCAGCAGAAGCGGCGAGTTTTTCCTTCGCCTGCTCGGAAACATCGGGACATTCCTCAAGTTTGGCCTTTTTCTGGGCAAGCGCCATTGCAAAGGCAAGGCAGGTTGGCTTGCCGCACTTTTTGCAGTTTGTCTTCGGCAGCAGTTTGAATATCTCCAGTCCCGTTAACACAATAGAAATCTCCAAATTAAATATCAAAAATCAAAATTGTGGAATCGCCGCAAAGCGGCGATGACTTCCTTAATTTTGCATTTTGATTTTTGCATTTTGATTTTCTTTTAGAACATTGGTTGTAAAGTCAGCACAGGATGGCCGGCTGCGGTGATAAAAGCCAGCACCTCTTCTTCTGTCGAGGCGGTGGTTTCGTCAGCGTGCAGAGCGAGAAATTTTTCACCGCCCAGCCCCATTTCCTCAGCTCTTTTAATAAGGACATCCTGCATTTCTTTTTTCAGCTCGCTCGGCATCCACACGATTCTGACAATGCCGCCCTCGGCAGCAATGAATTTCTTTGAGCCTATATACTGTTTCGAGTGGCCGATAAATCCCGGGGTCTGCTGGCCTCCGCCCACGGCGCCGGCCAGACTTGAAAATTTCATACCCGACGGTGTCATACCGGCGAACTCACGATTGACGAGCATTATTCCGCCGGTCGAGGGCAGTACCGCAGCGATACACTCGAAACAGCCGCACGATGTCATCGGGTCGATAATCATACTGTACTGGCTCATCCGTTCGATGTGTCCGCCGCTTGCCCGAAGAACAAATGCGTTGACTCTCTCCCACTGGCCTATTACAGGGTCAAGACAATTACCTTTGGTTATGGGCTGATTCGGGCCGGTAGGGGTGATTTCATAAGAAGCCCTGCAGTCGAGCCAGCTATAAGCGCCGCACAGGCCGGGTCTTTCCGGCGAGACTACGCATACGTGGTTCGGGGCGAAACTCTGGCACAATGTGCAGGAATAAAATGTTTCCACGTCCTCATCCTGCATTCCGGCCAGCCGGGTGTCCCGCTCGGCATAAACTGCCTGCGCCTGTTTGCGAAGCTCGGCAACCTGCTTCTGGTCTGTATAGAGCAGAACCTGCACCTTATCTACAATGCTCGAAAACTGCTCGTGATATTTTGCGTGCAGGAGCTTGCCGATATGCTCAAGCCTGAATCCCGCTTTGAAGGCGTCGAGACTGATTCGCACCCAGCAGATGTCACGCTGTCCCATGTGCCAGATGCCCTGAGCCTCGTTAATAAATGTATGCACGTAACGCTCCAGCACAGGCTCGAAATCCGGCTGGAATTTTCTGCCGGCAACCTCGATGACGATTCCAAGTGGCAAGGCTTGGCCGGGCTGTATTGAATCAATATCGGGGCCGAATAGCTGAACCTTGCCATCCTCCACATCTGCAATATCTCGCATCCGCAGCCATTCAAAAGCGGGGGTTTTCTGGCCTCCGAATTCGCAGTGCATCTGCTCTTTGCGGATTCGCTCGCCCTCGAAAGCGGGACTGACCGCCACCGGAATTGGTATTTCGCTGATTTTAATTTTAAGTCCGCGAACCTCGATAGCCTTTTCCACGATTTGCTCGCAAGGTACATTGGAGACAAGGTGTTCATAAGTGCAGACGCCGCTGGGCAAAATTTGTGGAAGATTCGCATCGGTTATTGTAGGGAATCCGTAGTTCATTGCGCCGGCGGCGTTGGCAGCCCACTGTTCTGTAACCTGCCCAAGCGCCATAACAAACGCAAAAATTCTGTTTTTATTGTAGAGCAGATTTCTCCTGAAATCTCCGGGTGCAACTGCCCCGAAGCTCAGGGCCGCTCTGCTGGCGAAACCCAGTGCATATATAACCGAAGTGATTTCCCTGCCGAACGGCACGAGCCTGGTTTCCCAGCCTAACTGCACACCGCCCTGAATAAGCTGCTCGGCAAAGGTCGTGCCGTTGCTGTGGCCGGACATAAAGACGTAGAGACATCGCTGCTGAAGTTTTCGTGCGATTGATACCGCAGTTTTAACATCCGGCGCCGCACCGAGCACAGCGGCAAAGCCCGGCGCAGTGCCATCGACAAACTGTATGCCACGTTCGCGCAGGATTACATCGTCGGCGGCCCCCAGCCATAAATCATCAACCGGATTGGGACCGATTAGATATTTACAGGCCTCGATAATTTCCTCGGCGAAAAGTGTCGCCATACCGGCATCCAGCGCAGGACCAAAATATGGCAAAGATAAGTCATCGCTCACCGGCGGCGGAAGCAGGGCTTTGATTTGCTGCATTACATCGTGAAAGTCACCGAGCTTCTCTACTACTGTTCCGGTCATCGAATAGATAATCGGGATATAATAACCGGTGTTTGGGAACTCGACCCGGCAATTTTCTCCCTTTAGCTGGATGGCCTGAGAGAGAATTTGTTCTGCCTGTTTTACAGTTTCGTAAGCGCCTTGTATGGCCACGGTTGCGATGATTTTCGACATTTAAATATTTTCCTTACAACTGGTTCACTCATCAACTCATCTACCCCACAGTCAGTGTTCTGCGGTCTGCCATATCATACAGCTTTCGGTCGGACTTTTTGTTGATTCCGAGTGCATCGCGTTTTTTCTCGATATGCGCAAGTATCAAATCCGCAGCTTTGAGCGGGTCGGATTCTGTTACCAATTTACCGCGAAAGTCTGGCTGAAGTGAACTGCCGCAGACCATCATCAACCCGCTTGCAACAAAACACTGGCCGATAGATAATGTTTTTTCTGTTACTGATTCGAAGCAAATGGCCGCAGCAGGGATTTCAGATATATCCTCGCCCAGGCCGCCTTCGCTTACGATTTGCGTGAAGACCGTCAGCAGACGGCAGTTATCCGGTTCACTGCCGAAGTGCAGCATCGGCGGGATACCGACAGCCTCGCAGACTTCCGCCAGGCCTGCCCCTGCTAATTCAGCAGACCGCCGCGGGTCAGCCAGTCCTGCATCACAGCACGCCGCCGCTGCGTTGCCGGTCGCAAGAACAAGCACATTGTGTTTAATCAGCTCTTTGGCCAGGGTTACAGTTGCGGTATTCTGTGATGGTTCGGCCTCCGTACAGCTGAGAATCCCCGTTATGCCGCGTATTCTGCCGTTTATGATATTGTCGTTCAGGAGTCTGTAACTGCTGCGGTATTTTCCGCCCAGTATATAACTGATGGACTCGCTGCTGAAACCAACTACAGCATTTTCGAGAACCTGTAGAATTGTTGCTCCTTTATTCCGAGCATTTACCATAAAAAATCCAAAGTCAAAGAACTTCCTTTTTTAAGTTTTATACTTTCAGTTTTAAGCTCACTTACCCTAATTGTTATTTTCGCATCTGTCAAGACTCGGATTTTTTGTCATATATACGCTATGCGAGGTACAGCCTGCATAATATAATCTGATTATGGAAATATGGACAATCCAGAAACTTTTGAACTGGGTAACACAGTACCTGGCTGACAAAGACATAGACTCGCCCAGGCTCAGTGCCGAACTGCTGCTGTCGGATGTACTCGGATTAAAGCGGATTGAATTATACACTCAGTATGATAGAACCGTTGCCGAAAAAGAACTGGACAAGTTGCACGACCTAGTCAAAAGGGCCTGCCAAAACGAGCCTATTGCATATCTTGTGGGCAAGACCGAATTTTATTCTATGGAATTGCTTGTCAGCCCGGCCTGTCTGATTCCCCGGCCTGAGACCGAACTGCTCGTCCAGCGTGCGGTTGAATTTTTACGAATCCGCAATGACAAACAATTGGTTTGCGATTTATGCACGGGTTGCGGCTGTATCGCTACGGCAATCGCCAGGAATTTTCCCAACGCCCGCATAATTGCCACCGACATTAGTGATTCTGCCCTTGCGGTAGCTGCTCTGAATATTGAAAAACATCAATTACAGGATAAAGTCACGCTTCTTGCCGGTGATTTATTTGAGCCGCTTATCCCGCAGCTCGATACGGGTCCCGTCAGGGATGGCCAAGCCCACAAATTCGATTTGATTGTCAGCAATCCGCCTTATGTAAGTGCCGCCGAATATGAGAATCTCGCTCAAAATGTGAAAGATTATGAACCACGACTTGCGCTTTTTGCGGGAGTTGACGGATTAGATATCTACCGCAGGATTCTTGAAAGGGTCGATGAATTTCTCAATGGCAATGCTGCTTTGATTATGGAAATCGGCTACACCCAGGGGCCGGCCATTAAGGAAATGCTCGAAAAAGCAGGGATTTTCAGCGATATTAAAATCGAGAAAGACTACTCCAACAACGACCGCATCGTAACTGCAAAAAGAACGTCATTCAGGGTCTTTTGAAAGATTGTCTTTGTTTTCATTTTCAAACTTCTGCCGTAATAGATGGACTTCCTCTGCTAACTTGCCGAGTTCTAATCTAAAACGCTGTTTTTCTTCCCCGCTTCGTTTTAAATAACGAACAAGCCAGATAATCCCCCAGATAATCAAAGCCCACTTAATAATTGTTATCAATACGCCAAATCCAATGAGAATAATAATTCCTAATTTCATTTCTTTTTCCTTTCCTTTATTTGTTCTGGATTGACTTTTTTCGATTCGAGCCAGGCATCAACATCAGCTCGGTCAAACTTTATATTTTTGGAGCTGATACGTATATAAGGCGGGCAGTCTCCACTGGCAATATACTTGTAAATCGTCCTCTTGGAATCGCCCAGATAAACCGCCAAATCTTCTATTGACATCAACTGCATAACTTATAAACCTCAACAATATAGTACAATATGACACAATATGCACTGTATTGCAACAAAAAAACAAATATTTTTTAGATTTTTTTGTAAGGGGTAGATTTTTAGAAGCACTCTTATTATCTTGATGCAACAAGATAGAGGATAATCATCAGCAGCACTACCGCAGCCATACTTAAGAGCAATATTGCGATGCGGTAATGAGTAATCGTTCCAACAGGGACATTATCTATAGCTTCAACAGTTTCTCCCTCTTCAAGCTGGGCAAGTGCCGAGACATCGAATCTTTTGTGTGCCTGCAAGGGCAGTTGGCCTGCTCGAATGGCCTCCAGGTCGAGTAAAAGCTCTTTGACATTGTTGTAGCGGTTTTCCCTCTGCTTGGCCATCATAATTTCGATAACTTCCGATATCCCAGCCGAGAGCGTTGTATTGATGTGGTCGGGCGGAATGAGTTTTTCCTTGAGGTGTTTTTTCATCACCTCGGTCGAATTGTCCGCCATAAAAGGCACTCTTCCGGTTACCATGTGGTAGAAGGTTGCCCCCAGGCCGTAAATATCGCTCCTGCCGTCGATGTCTATTTTGCCGCGAATCTGCTCAGGGGCAATATAGTAGGGTGTCCCATAAGCCTTGCCCTCCTCGGCCTGTGCGGCTTCTATATCCGACATTCCGCGTGCCAGACCCATATCTGCCAGTTTGACTATTCCGTTGGAGCTTATCATTATGTTCTTGGGTTTGACATCACGGTGAATAAGACCGCAGGCGTGTGCATGAGCCAGCGCGTGTGCTACCTGAATGATAATCTCAAGCGCCTCGGATTCGGAGAAGATATGTCCTGCCGACAGGTCATCAGCGATGGTTTTGCCCTCGACAAATTCCATAACGAAGTAGTGGTATCCGCCGGCCTCGCCGACATCGATGGCCTGGACTATATTGGGATGGTTTAATTTGCCGGCAGCCTCACCTTCCTTATAGAACCTCTCAACATATTCGGGATTTTCGCTGAATTTTTTGGGCAGGATTTTTATCGCTACGATACGGTTCAAACTCAGTTGCCGTCCTTTATATACCACCGCCATAGCTCCTGCTCCGAGCTTGCCGAGGATTTTGTAGCCTGGTATTTTGTGTGCGGCGTCTTTACTCTCTGAGATGCTTTCCCTGAGCCTTGCTGCCTGGCTGGTTGTGATATAACCCAGCTCCACCATAAGGTCCTTCAGTACTACCGGATTACTCTGGCGACGGACGGAAAGTTCCTTTAGCGAGTTACGCAGTTCTTCGTCAGTACAAAGGCCCTGCTCGATGGCCATTTTCCCGAATACTGTATCATAATTCGTTTCGTTGGTCATTAACGTCCCACAGGCAAAAAGGGAGACACAGGATGAAAAACCAATCCCTTGGCTTCGTTTCAAAATCCTTTAACGAATCTATAAGAGATAATTATCGGTCCCAAAAACGTATTGTCAAAGAAATTTTTACGGTTTATTTTTGAAAATAAAAAATTATTCACACGGAGATAACTATATGCTCCAATTTGGTTTCTATATTTGCCGCCGATTATTTTACTGGAAAAAAACGAAGGCGGGCTGGAAAATTCAACGTAACGGATGTATTATATTCGGCGTTGTTCGTTGATTGCATCAATAAAAAAAAAGAAAGGAACTTTATTATGGCACAGACACTTTCGGATATTTTGGATGTGAAAGGACATGATGTCTGGACTATTTCTCCGCAAAATTCGGCGTATGAAGCCCTTGAGCTTATGGAGGATAAAGACGTTGGTGCGCTTGTGGTGGTTGACCAGGGCAAGGTCGTAGGTATGTTCTCCGAGCGCGACTATGCCCGCAAAATTATCCTCAAAGGTAAAGCATCCAGGCAGACAGCAGTAGCTGAGATAATGACCAAGCCTGTCTGCTATGTCCTGCCCTGGACCAGCCTGAATGAGTGTATGTCGTTAATGACAGCCAGGCGTGTTCGGCATCTGCCGGTTATGGAAAGTGATAAACTCGTTGGAATAGTTACCATAGGAGATGTTATCAAGGCTATCATTACCGAGCAGGCTTCAGTTATTGATGAGCTGAAATCTTATATAGATTCCCAGTTAGATACCCGTATGGGAAAATAATCAGTTAGCTCTGCTATCACATAGCAGGGTCATCAAAATATAAAGTGAAAAGTAAAATACCCTATATAATTAGGAGAAAAATTGGCCTATAATTGTGTTGTACTTATCAAGCAGGTTCCTGATACAAAAAGAATTACCGGTGATGTAATGAACGAGGACGGCACAGTCAAACGTTCGGCTTTGCCGGCAGTATTTAATCCCGAAGACCTCAACGCCCTCGAGATGGCATTGCAAATCAAGCAGCGTTATGGCGGGCATATCACCGTTATTACAATGGGCCTTCCTGCAGCAGCGATGGTTCTTCGCGAATCGCTGTATCGCGGGGCCGACCAGGCGATTCTGCTGACAGACCCGCGAGCTGCCGCCAGCGATACCCTGGCGACCAGCTATATATTAGGCTGCGCAGTAAAGAAAACGGATTATGATATTGTCCTGTGCGGCAGACAGGCAATAGACGGCGATACCGCCCAGGTCGGGCCTCAGACGGCAGAAAAACTTGGCATA
>CAZYWY010000008.1:0-8237 GCA_964651605.1 uncultured Pirellulales bacterium
ATCCCTGTTGTGTGCGACTTGGATTCCCGCCTTTTTTTAAAGGTTATAGTTTTAATTTGATTATAATTCCGGCACTTTTATATTAGCAGAACATTTCGGGCATCGCCCGACTTTTCCTGCAAATTTAGATGATATTTTTATTTTCTGACCACACTGACAGTTAAAGTAAATATACTGCTCTTTTTCCTCCTCTAACGTAGCGACCGGTGTTTTATCATCAGCTTCATCTTTCTTTGGAATTGGCAATGGCTGTGTTGGGTATGTTGGATATTTTTGCTGCGCTATTGTCATTTTGTCTTTTATGACAATAGTATTTGCCATCAAATCGCCAAGTCTTCGCTTATCTTCACGGACGTTGGCTACAATCAGTTCAACAATTGGTAAAAAAGGTACCAGGAATATCCAGTTGCGTGCTATCGATTTACCAGGTCCAATTGGCTGTCTGCTATCAAGGTCCACTACTCGTAAGCCTGTTATAAGTTTACCTAAGCTCTTTCCGGAAAACGAATCTTTAAAGAGAAAGTAGCAAGTAGAAATTATTAAACCGACCAAAAACGCTGTGGACTCTGAATTATCATTAGATGTTCCGCCGGCAATTCCAATTGCTACGCCAATAGAGAAACAAAAAATATTTGATAAAAATATGTCAAGAATATAGGTCCACTCCCTTCTGCGGAGTATGGAACGTCTTTGCTCGTTGGAAATATTGGATATATCTTCAAGAATGTTGGTACTGGTATCAGCATTGGCATTAGAAAAGGAAGGTTTACTCGCTACAATAACAAAACATAGAAGAATTATAGACGATATGATTCCTAAAACCGACCCAGTTATGTTAGCGACTTTAAGGATTGAATACTTTTCGTTCAGAATTAAAATGTTTAGAACAATGCTAAAAATCGATAGGATAAATGTTAAGAGTAAGTACGCACACATTAATGCTTTTCCTTTTTGGGATTTCCAGCCAAATGCTACAATAATTGCTGCAATAGTAATGAATAGGACTAAAAAATTAGAAATCAAATAAAAGTAGTTCATATTACTCTCCTTGTGCAGATGCCGGATATTTAATATGTAGCGTTTATGTAGCGTTTTTAAATTTTTGAGGAAAATTATTTTTCTTTATAAAAATTATTTTATTTATACGATATTAAAAGTTCAATATAAATCTTTTAGTTGGGAGTATTCCAAACAACTTGCTGAATAACCAATAGGAATTTGTTAGTCTGATTCACCAAGTGTCCAAAGGCCTTTGAATGGCCTTTTATAGTGCAAAAAACGCCTTTTTTTTCTATTATTTGACTTTTTGCCGTTTGCCGGTATATTTAGTTAGTTGAGCAGCCATCTCGGGATATTCTTAAAACCTGGGGTGGTCGTATTATATATACCTCCCGGAGGTGTGTCTCATACCCATACAATTACGGAACAGCTTCAGAATGGCAGGGATGTTTGACAACCGGATAGTTTTGGAAATTCAGCAGGCAAACGATATCGTTGAGCTGATAAGTGAGCATGTCAGCCTGAAGAAGAAAGGCCGTGAATGGGTGGGTTTGTGTCCGTTCCACGATGACCATCGTCCGAGTATGAATGTCAGCAGCACCAAGCAAATCTTCAAGTGTTTTGCCTGCGGGGCGGGCGGTGATGTATTTAAGTTTGTCCAGATGCGTGAGAATCTGAGCTTTCCGCAGGCGATAGAAAGGCTGGCTGAACGGGCAGGCATCAAAACACAGGGTATAGGGGGTAGGGGACAGGGGACAGGGAATAGAAACCCTATACCCAATACCCTAAACCCTAATGAATTGGCGAAGGTAAATGCCTGGGCGGCCAAATACTTCCAGAAAAATCTGCTCGATGAAAAAAAAGGTAAAGATGCACGGCAATATCTGGCCCAAAGACAAATCAAACCTGAGAGCATAAAACAATGGCAACTTGGTCTTGCTGTTAATTCACCGGATGATTTACTGCGCACTGCGAAGGGGCAGAATATACCGGTGAAATTACTGGAGCAGGCAGGGCTTGTGGCCGGCCAGAGCCAGGATAAATTCATAAATCGGCTGATGTTCACAATTACCGATGTAACCGGCAGGGTAATCGGTTTTGGAGGCAGGACGCTGGACGATACTGGAGCCAAGTATATCAATTCGCCAACAACTGTACTGTTCGACAAAAGCAATACCTTGTATGGTCTGGAGCAGGCCAGGCACGGAGTAGGCTTAACCGACACTGCAATAGTTATGGAAGGTTATACCGACTGCATAATGGCTCAGCAGTTCGGTTTCAATAACGCGGTCGCCACACTTGGCACCAGCTTCACAGCCGGCCACGGAAGGATTCTGCGAAGGTTTGCTAAAAAAGTTATCCTTGTCTATGACGGCGATACGGCGGGTCTTGAAGCCGCCAACAGGGCGCTGGATATCTGTTTGTCGCAGCATATAGACATAAAGATTGCAACTGTGCCGGATGCCAAAGACCCGTGTGATTATCTTTTGCTGGCTGGAAAGGATGGCTTTAACCTTATTTTAGATGAAGCAGTCGATGTGCTGCAATTCAAATGGGAAAGGCTTAAACACAAATTCGACAGCGAGGATACCGTGGCCGGCAAAAAGTCGGCCATCGAGGAATATCTTGAGTCGATAGCTGTTGGTTTGCAGGCTGGTAATGTTCCTGCGCTCGAATGCGGCTTGAGAATAAATCAGGTTGCAAAGATTATGGGGCTGGACAGCCGGCAAATCAACAAGGATATAAACGACAGAATTAAAAGGCAGGTCAGGTCTTCGAACCGGAATATTCAGAACAAGCCGGTGCAGAAAATGGATTTTGGTTCAGGACTTTCTGCTGCTGCCCAGCAGGAAATTATGGAAGTGCTGCTGAATGAGCCTGGGCTGGTTTTACAACATCGGATAAAAGTGGCTCTTTTTACAGTGCCGGTATTGCGGCAAATAGCAGAGATTTTATTTGGCCTGATTGAAAATGACAGTAATATTTCGCTGCGTGATATTCTGGCGGCGGCTGCGTCTGTTGAGCTGAGCAATTGTATTATAGAGCTGGCGCAGGCCGGCGAGGCAAAAGGCAACTATGAGGTTCGACTGGCCAAAGCGATGGAAGTAATCGAACGCTGCCGGTGTACTATCGCAGCAAGTCCTGCCGGTGCAAATGAACAGAGCGAACAATATCTGCGGGAAATTCATAAAAATGTCAGGAAATTGAATCCACATTGCAAAGGTATGATATAGTGAACAACTATGCAGAAACGACCGTAAAAATTAGCGGGTGTTGACGGGATTTATTACGAATTTATTGAGATTATAGTGATTCACATTGAAGGATACAAACTGTGTCAAAGAAACGAGACAAGAAAAGCAAAACAAAAATCGAAAATGAAACTGCACCGGACACACAGCCTGCAGGCGCCGTAGCGGCATTGGACCCTGAAGAGCGAATAAAAAGGCTGATTAAAAAGGGACAGAAGAATGGCTTCCTTACTTATGAAGAGATGAATGAGGACCTGCCGGAGGAAGCGATTAGTCCGTCCCGGCTGGACCAGTTACTGGCTACTCTGGATGAAATGGGCATCAGCCTGATAGACGAGGCAGATATTGAATCGCAGCAACTTGAAGGTGAGCATGAGGCAGCATTTGAAGAGCCGGAAGAATCTGTAGAGGAAGATGTTGAGGATAAGGAACAGCAGCTACAGGAAGAAGACCAGTTGCTTGAGAAACAGCTTGTAGGCGAGGAAGTTTCCCGTCGAATCGATGACCCGATACGAATGTATCTGACTCAAATGGGGCAGATACCGCTGCTTACCCGCAAGTCTGAAATAACTCTTGCGCGGAAAATAGAAATAGCGAGAATGACTTTCAGGAGGAAGATGCTCCAGTCTGATTATTGCGCCAGAAACGCTCTTGAACTGCTTAGGCAGGTACATACGGGTACGATGTCGTTTGACAGGACGATTAAAGTCGGCACTTCACAGTTTCTTATTAAAAGCGTAATCAAAAAACGGCTGCCTGAAAATATCGCTACAGTTGAAAAGCTGCTCAATGTCAATCAGAAGTTATTCAAGCACGTTCTTGAACAGGATTCCGTTTTGCAGCGGAACAATCAGCAGGGCGAACCGCTTAGACAGTTATTAAAGCAGCTTTACCGGAACAAGAGGAAAATTGCCATACTGCTGGAAGAGTTGAGTCTGCGGACGAGCAGGATTCAGCCGATAAGAAACAAGCTGCACGGCATAGCCGAAAAAATGCGTCAGATTGAAAAGGCAGTAACGGTTGCTCCGAACGGGCAGATTACCGCCGAAGATATTGAAGCAATGAAGCAGGAACTGACGGGCCTTCAGGAGCTGGTGATGGAAACGCCGGCACAGCTTGAAAAGAGACTTGATATTCTGGACAGAGTTTATGCACAATATGAGAACACCAAGCGAACACTATCCAGTGCAAATCTCCGGCTGGTTGTTTCAATAGCAAAAAAATATCGCAACAGAGGTTTGAGCTTTCTGGACCTTATTCAGGAGGGTAATACGGGTCTGATGAGAGCTGTTGATAAATACGAGTACCGTCGCGGTTATAAGTTCAGCACTTATGCCACATGGTGGATTCGCCAGGCAATTACCCGTGCAATCGCCGACCATGCGAGGACGATTCGTATCCCCGTGCATATGATAGAGACTATGAGCCGGTTGAGAACAGCCGGCAAAGTATTACACCAGCGGTTTGGAAGAGAGCCGACCATAGAGGAAATCGCCGAAGAATCACAAATGAGCATCGAAGAGACCCGCCGGGTTCTCAAAATGTCCAAACATCCCATCAGCCTGGACAGACCCATCGGCGAAAGCGATGATAGTTATTTCGGGGATTTCATCGAAGATGATGATGTTGATTCGCCGGTAGCATCAGCTACTCAGGAAATGTTGAAAGACAGAATAGATGCAGTCCTGAAAACACTGTCTTACCGCGAGCGTGAAATTATCAAGCTGCGGTACGGCATTGGTGACGGTTATACTTACACCCTTGAGGAAGTCGGCAGAATTTTCAAGGTTACCCGAGAGCGTGTCAGGCAGGTTGAGGCAAAGGCAATTCGCAAGCTGCAGCATCCTGTACGCGCGCGCAAGCTCGAAGGTTTCCTCGACCATAAAACGGCATAAAGCCAAAACAATACGAGCGGTTCTGTTACCGGTCTGATACCGATTCATATCAGGCCGACCGAATCGCTCGTGTTGTTCCTGGGCTGCTACATCGGCAATCAGCCGGTAAAGAAAGTTATCGTCCGGCAACCGTGTAACAAACAATTTTTAAGAAGCTGTTATCTGGATATTGTCAAATTCTCTGCCGTCAGGCTCAGACGGGTCAGAAGCCGGGTCATTGTCGTACTGCTGGAATTTAATACGGACATCTGAAACATCACTACTTCCTGCAGCAGTCTTGGCCAGTGCAATTATAGAATCGAGGGAGAATGATTGTCCCGTGAAAGAAGTTGTCAGGCTGGTTATCGTTACCCAGTTGACCCCGTCAACACTCAGCGAGATGCCGTCGCCTTTATAGCTATTAGTGAAGCTCGCAGGCAGGGCGTCGTTCTCATCACCGATATTCGTATGGTCCAGTGTCAAAGTGACATTGGTCTTTCCCGTGAGATTGACGTGCAGAATCGCCTCATTCAGCGAATAAGTGCCGTCGGAATACGCATCGTCCATACGCAATTTACCGCTTGCAATCTGGATGCGGCCATTGTTGGTGGAGGCATATTCCCAGCCCGCAGATGCATCCGGCAATCCGGCGCTGAAATTCTGTGTATAAGGTACTGCCTTTGCAATACTGCCGGTGATTCTGATATTGTCAAACTTTCTGCCGTCTGTGCTGACAGGATAATTATCATACTGCTGGAATTTGATGCGGACATCTGAAACATCCGTACTGCCGGCTGCAGTCTTGGCCAGGGCAATTATAGAATCAAGTGAGAATGCCTGAGCCGTAAAATTGGTGGTCAGACTGGTTATAGTTATCCAGTGGGTGCCATCAACGCTCAATGCGATACCATCACCGTTGGTATGACCTGTGAAGCTCGAAGGCATTGTATGGTCTTCATCACCGATATTCGTATGGTCCAGTGTCAAAGTTACATTACTCATACCGGTCAGATTGACGTGCAGAATCGCCTCATTGAGAGAGAAAGTGCTGTCGCCTGTTGTATCATCCATTTGCAACTCATTGCCGATGACCTGGATTCGGCCCTGGTTGTCTGAGTAATAGTCCCAGCCTTTGGTACCGTTCGGCTTGCCGGCTGAGAAGTCCTGTGCGAATGGAATAGCCTGAGCGACAACGGCTGTAACCTGGATATTGTCGAATTCTCTGCCGTCCGCCGGAGACGGCTCATTGTCGTACTGCTGGAATTTGATGCGGACATCTGAAACATCAGTACTTCCTGCTGCCGTCTTGGCCAGGGCAATTATAGAATCGAGAGAGAATGTTTGTCCTGTAAAAGAAGTAGTCAGACTGGTTATTGTTACCCAGTGGATTCCGTCAACGCTTAGAGCGATACCGTCACCGTTGTAGCTGCCGGTGAAGCTGGCTGGCAGTGCGATATTCTCATCACCGATATTCGTATGGTCAAGTGTTAAAGTTACGCTGGTCTTGCCGGTAAGATTGACGTGCAGAATCGCCTCATTCAGTGAATATGTTCCATCAGATGTCGTATCATCCATACGGAGCTTGTTGCCTGTAACCTGGATATGGCCCTGATTGGTGGAGGCATATTCCCAGCCTTGTGTTGCATCCGGCAAAGCGGCGCTGAAATTCTGTGTATAAGGCACAGCCTGTGCAATACCGGCAGTAACTCTGATATTGTCAAACTCTCTGCCGTCCGTGTTGGCCGGATAATCGTCATACTGCTGGAACTTGATTCTCACATCGGAGAGATTTGTGCTGCTGGCTGCAATCTTGGCCTGGGCAATTATTGAATCAAGGGAGAACGATTGTCCTGTAAATGCGGCATCCAGACTGGTTATTCTGACCCAGTGGACCCCATCGATGCTCAATGCGATACCATCAGCATTGGAATGGCCGAGGAAAGTCGCCGGCATTGCGTGATACTCATCATTCAAATTATAATGGTCAAGTGTCAGTGTGACATTGGTTTTATCGGTAAGATTGAGGTGTAAAATCGCCTCGTTAAGAGAGACCAGACTACCGTCAACCGAATCATCCATACGCAGTCGTTTGTTGAAAACCTGAATACGGCCTTCATTGGTATGGTAGTATTCCCAGCCGGTGCTTGGCAGGCCGGAATCGAAGTCCTGGAAATAAACTGTTACAGTGCCTGTACCCTGAATGACAAAATCATACGGATTTTCATCACCGTCATTGTTGGCAATCTGAACCGTTGCGGTTTTTAACCCGGCGCTGCTGGGCGTGAACTGTATCTGGAACGTTGTACTGCCGCCGGCGGCAACCGTTGAACTGGGCTGGGTAATAACAGTAAAATCGCTGCTGCCCGTAATCTGTACCTTCGGAGTGCCGGTAAGATTAAGCACACCTGTTCCTGTATTGTTAATGGTAAATGTCTGAACTAAAGAAGTGCCTGTTAAAACACCGCCGAAGTTCGTATTGTCGCTTGTGCTGGGTGTTGTGTCACCATCGTTAATTACCTGACTGTTGCCGGTAACCTCTATATCGGGCGTTCCTGTGGTTACTATTATATTATCGAACTCACGTCCGTCGTATCCTGCTGAAATAATCGAATTATCATACTGCTGGAACTTGATGCGGACATCTGAAACATCGGTGCTTCCGGCTGCCGTCTTGGCCAGCGCAATTATAGAATCGAGAGAAAATGCCTGAGCCGTAAAATTGGTGGTCAGGCTTGTAATTGTTACCCAGTGTATTCCGTCAACACTCAGAGCGATGCCGTCACCTTTGTAATGATATGTAAAGCTGGCAGGCAGGGCATCGTTCTCATCTCCTATACTCCAGTGGTCGAGCGTCAGCGTGACACCTGTCTTGCCGGTCAGATTAAGGTGTAGAATTGCTTCATTAAGAGAGTAAGTGCCGTTATCTACCTTGTCCTCCATTCTCAGCCTGCCGCCTACGACCGATACCTGACCCTCGTTATCATAGTAATATTCCCATCCTGCTGTCGGCAGACCGGAACTGAAGTTCTGAGTATAGGGCAGTGTTTGAGCAACCACTCCTGTGGTTACTATTATATTATCGAACTCACGTCCGTCGTATCCTGCTGAAATA
>CAZYWY010000008.1:8337-13444 GCA_964651605.1 uncultured Pirellulales bacterium
CCCTCGTTATCATAGTAATATTCCCATCCTGCTGTCGGCAGACCGGAACTGAAGTCCTGAGTATAGGGAACTGTTTGAGGCGTAGCAGTTAAAACATTAAGGCTGGCCTCAATAGCAGTCGTGCTTGAAACAGTTGGGTCAGCCGATAGTCCACTAATATCGGCATTCAAAAGTAATCTTGGTTCGAGATGCTCAAATATTGGTTGTCTGCCGGCAGATTTGTTATATCTGTTCTGATTTCTGCTGCGTCTTAATCTTCTAAAAATGCTTTTCATATTTTATCACCCTCTTCTATTTAATGGGTCAACCGGATATCCTTTTTCCGGCTTTGTACATAGAAATACCGCTTTAGATTATCACGTAGTATTTTAGACAAATAAAGGTGCATATCGGTTCCCGTATTTATTTTGAGCCTTTGGTCAAGGATTTTCTGTCTTACTACATATAAGAGTCCTGTGATTTCCGAAATATAACACTATTTCTGCCGTGAAAGATGTTGTTTGACAGGAAATATTTTTATTTTTTGTGAGTTTTTTTTGCCTGCCGGGCATATGGATAGTACAATGGTCATATAAAAAGTGATATTAGTGTTTTTCTGCTGCCAGTAAAGATTCTGGTATTTGCTTTGGTGCTAAGATATGAATTGTCCGGTTTGCACAGAAAATGCGATGATTACCCTCGAGCTTAATCAGGTCGAGATTGATTATTGTACGGTTTGTGCCGGGATATGGCTTGATGCAGGTGAATTGGAGATTCTGCTCGGTGAGCCGGAAAAGGCGAAAGCTCTGCTGGATTCCTTCAAAGTTGATTCAACATCTACCGAGAAGAACAGGAACTGCCCGATATGTGATAAAAAAATGCAAAAAGTTATAGTTGGCTCTTCAGAATCGTTTCTGCTGATTGACAAATGCGCCAGGGGCGATGGTTTGTGGTTTGATAGAGGCGAATTAAAAACAATATTTGAAAAGGCACAGCTCGATAAAGACAACAAGATTCAGCAATTATTAACAGATATGTTCGGTCACAAATAATAGTTTTGAAAGGAGTGAATTATGATAATAGTTCTTTTGGTAATCTTGGTAATACTTGTCCTGTTTATCTTCATTGTAATTAGCATCTACAACGCCCTTGTACGGCTTCGTAATCAGGTTGATAACTCCTGGTCGCAGATAGATGTTCAACTGAAACGCCGGCACGATTTGATTCCAAATCTGGTCGAAACTGCCAAGGGTTATATGCAGCACGAGCGGGGGACATTCGAGGCGATAACCGAGGCTCGAAGCAAGGCTATGGGAGCGAAAACCGTAGCCGAAGCAGGAAAGGCTGAAGGCGGTCTTGCTGATGCGCTGAGCAAATTTATGCTGGTTGTGGAAAATTACCCGGATTTGAAAGCCAATCAGAATTTTCTTGCGCTTCAGGAGGAATTGTCCAGCACCGAGAATAAAATCGCTTTTGCAAGACAGGGTTACAACGACGAAGTGCTGAACCTGAATAATAAAATCCAGATGTTTCCGTCGAATATTGTTGCGGGAATGTTTGGTTTCGGCAAGCGCGACTTCTTTGAGATTGAAGTTGCCGCCGAAAGGGAAGTGCCGAAAGTAAGTTTTAGTAAGTAAGACTCAAGTGTATCTCTGATAATGTCATTGCGAGGAGTGAAACGACGAAGCAATCTTCATAATTGCTTCAAAAAAGAGATTGCTTCGTTGCGCTCGCAATGACAGAGAGATTGCCTCAAATTTTATTATAGAGCCGAATTTATGTGGGAACTGATTAGAGCCAACAAGAGAAATTCTATTATTCTTATGGCTCTGATGGCATCGGTGCTGCTGCTTCTGGGTTATATAATAGGAGCGGCCTTTTCCGGCAATACCGGGGGCGGTTATACAGGCCTGCTAATAGCAACGGGGATATGGCTTGTAATGATGATGATAAGTTTTGCCGGCGGCGACCAGATTTTTCTGGCAGCCAGCGGAGCCAAACCGGTAACACACGATGTTCACCCGCAACTGTTCAATGTCGTTGAGGAGATGAAAATAGCTGCCGGCCTGCCGGCTATGCCGAAAATCTACATCATTAACGACCCGGCACCGAATGCTTTTGCGACCGGTCGCAGCCCACAGACGGCCTCGGTCGCTGTTACAGCAGGCCTGCTTGCCCGGCTCAACAGAGATGAACTGCAGGGCGTTGTCGCACACGAAATCAGCCATATTGTTCATCGGGACATCCTGTTTGTTACATTGGCGGGGGTGATGTTAGGCTCGATAGTTTTACTGTCGCAGGTTTTTATACGGAGTATGTTTTTCGGCTCTCTCGGCGGTTCGAGAAGGAGATATTCGGGCGGTAGTAAAGGCGGCGGCCAGGCCCAGATTATTATGTATGTTATTGCAATTCTTGCAGCGATTCTTGCGCCGATAATGGCCCAGCTTTTATATTTTGCATTGTCAAGACGAAGAGAATACCTTGCCGATGCCGGCGCAGCAAGATTAACTCGCTACCCGGAAGGATTGGCCAGCGCACTGGAGAAAATCGCCAACGACCCGTCCCCACAATTAGCCGGTGCAAATCAGGCCTCAGCACCAATGTATATTGTTAATCCTTTCAAAAAGAAAGGACAAATGAAACTATCCGACCTGACCAGCACACATCCGCCGATTTCCGAACGGATAAGAATACTGCGCAATTTGCAGCACGGTGCTTCATTTAAGCAATATTCAGATGCCTTCAGTGCAGTAACGCATCGTAAAAACATCGTGCCGGTTGCAGCACTTAAAGATGAGAAGGTTGAATTGCGGCAGGGTCAGGCCGGCGAAGAAAAAGACCGGCGTCCCCAGTCGCAGATGCGGCAGGTCGGTGACATTATGCGAAGGGTGAATCAATTTATATTTTTAACCTGTGTGTGCGGCCTGAAGCTGAAGATTCCGCCTAATTACAAAGGCAGCGAAGTTACCTGCCCTCGCTGCAACAGAAGGCTCGACATACCAGCCAGATAAAAATTCCTATTTCGTATATCGTATATCGTATATCTACCCGGCAACACAAGTTAAATGAATAAAATAAATCCCAGAGCTATGTTAATGTACCGCATTTTCGGCCTCCTACTTTGACTGGTTTGAGGTCGCCGGTGCTGTAGGACTCGCTGGAATTACAAGAGTTTTTGTGACCGCTGGTGTTTCCGTAGCTGTGGGAATTGCTTTGGCTTCAGCATTTGCTGGAGGAGATACAGCCGGAGCGGTCTGCGGCGGTGGTTCGGACTCCGGCGACTGATTTACATCTGCAAAGCCTTTGTTATCATCAATGACCAGCGGCGGATTGAGCAGGATAGTCTCTCCATCTTCAAGTCCTTCGGTAATCTGCACAAACTTGTCGTTGAACGAGCCGGTTTTCACAATGCGTTCTTCCTGGCGGCCTGAAGAATTGACAATCCAGCATATTTTTTGGCCGCTGCGATTTGCCACAGATATAATCGGTACGACGATAACATCTGCCAGATTTTCAACAAGTATTTCGATTCTACAGGACATCTGACTCTTAAGAGCCTCGTCGGCATCTTCTATTTTAATGAGGGTTTTATAGACTTTGACATCAGGGGAAAGATAGCTTTGCTGCGTGTCGGGTAACGGAGCAACTTCTGTCACTTTGCCTCGCAGAGTTTTGTCGGGAAAGGCCTCCATAACTATAGTTGCGGTCTGTCCCACGCGAACCTTTTCCACATCGGTTTCATGGATACTGGTTTCAACAATCCAGCAGGATGTGTCAGGTATGGAAATAAGTGTTTGTCCCTGAGTAACCGTCTCACCCTCGGCAATTACGCCGGTGCTGCCATAATACCTGAGATAATCCGAGCTGCTGCCGGAGCCATACACTACCAGGCCGGGAGCTTTTGCTTTTATAGTACATTTTTCTATCTGGTCTTCCAATTGTCTGACCTGTTCCTTCTGAGTGTCGTATCTTTTCTGTGTAGAGGTGACAGATGATTTGACCTGCACGAGTCTTGAACGGCACTGAGATTCAATCTTTGAAATGTTACGTTTGGCCTCAAGATAATTACTGAGGTATTGCTTTGTAGTTTTAGGAAAATCATATTCCAAAAACAGAGCCAGCGATGTTCTTGTGTTCTCCAGCGAAAACCGGCGGTTTTGCATGGCCAGCTTATCCTGCTGCAACTGGTTTGCGGAGACAAAATTCGCATCGAAAAGTTTTTGTGTGCCGGCCAATGTTACCTCTTGTGTGGCCAGGTTACCCAGTGCCATTACGATATCATCCTGAAATTTTTTCAACTGCTGGCCTGCAGATGAGCCTGCCAGGATATTCTGGTCGTTTTTAACGTCTTTAACAATCTGTGCGACGAAGACAAGGGCGTTGTATGTCGTTGTACAATTAACATCTTTGAGCATTGTATCAGCCAGACTGACAAGTTTGCCGGCCAGCTCCACACCTAAATATTTCTGGAGCTCCATCATCTCAAATTCGACCTTTAGCTGACCTGCCGAAATAGAGGTTTGATTATCGAGAGACTGAATTTTATAGGATTCGTTTGCTGATTTAATTGCATCTTCGGCGGTTGCAAGAGTCATTTTCTCGGTAGCCAGTCTGTCTTCCAGAGCAGCAGAATCGAGCTGTATCAGCACTTTGCCGTCATTAACATCATCCTGTGTTATTACAGTGCCTGCAGGTACAATTTCGAGAATTATTACTCCGGAAGCTGAGCCAGATGAATAGTATCTGTTTTGCACCTGACAGGTAAAAACCTGACATATATGCGCCGTAATGTAGCCACAAGCAGAAAGGCTAACGAACATTAAATCCCGACGTACTCTAAAATAACCCAGGCTCCAAGAGATTTGTTTCGGATTTATTTTTGCTGCTGCTAATATTAATACCGGGATTGTTGCTGCAATAAGGAACAAAATCAACAAAAGGACTTTCCTGCCTTCCGATTTACGCTGCTTTTGTGGATTCTTTGTATCTGCCATAGTCTTGCTCTCATATTAAGCCATTTAATTGTAAGAAAATACGAGTTTTATTTAAGTAGCCCAAAAATTTGCTTATCTATATATAATAGACGCTGAAATCGCGGATTCGTTACAAAAAAATTTTTAAAATGAGC